>NZ_JBJJLO010000043.1:0-47323 GCF_046230915.1 Pseudomonas sp. KCJK8993 | reverse complement strand
AGCGCTGCTTGAGCCGTTGCAAGCTGCCATCGCGCTCCATCGCCTCCAGGGCCTGCTGCCAGCGGGCGACCTGGGCCGGGTCGACCTTGGGCGAGAAGGCGATATAGGCATCCTGGTGCATCAGCGGGATCTGGTAGCGCAGCTGTTCCAGCCCCATGCCTTGCTCGGCGGCGAAGGTGCCGACGCTCATGGTGTCGGCGACCACGTACTGCACGCGGCCGATCTGCAACAGGCGCATCATGATTTCCGGGCTGTCCACGCCCCACAGGTTGGCCAGGCCCTGTTGCCGGAGGACGCTGTAGACCAGCCACTTGCGCGGCACGGCGATCTGGCCCTGGGTCTGTTGCAGGTTGGCCACTGGCGTGGTGTCGCTGCTGCGGCTGTAGAGCGCGGTCTCGGTCTGCATCAAGGGTCCGACCCACTGGTAGCGGTTTTCGCGCTCGGCCGTGCGCAAAATGGTGAACACGGCGGTGTCGGCTTCCTCGCTGGCATCGCGCAGGGCCCGCAGCATCGGCCGTTGCTGGATCTGGACAGGGTCGCCGCTGCGTTGCGCCAGGGCCTGCACCACGTCGACGGCGAAACCTGCCATGTGCTCGCCCTGCTGGAAGTGCAGCGGCGGGTGATTGTCGGTCAGCATGCGCAGCTCGCCAGCGTGGGCCGCAAGGCTCAATAGCGGCAACAGTGCCTGCAGCATCCATTTCATGCAGTGCCCTTGGAGGTTCAAAAGGCAGAGCTTAGTACGACTGGTTGCCGCCTGTCGCGATAAACGCTGCTGGCTCTGTGCCTGGCTTCAGAGGGCGATGCCCGGGGCTTTTTTCGTCGGGATATCGCTGAAAACACGCCACTGCAGTTATTCTTGCGCCGCCTTTTCAGAATGGAATCGACCCATGTTCGCTCCCCTTGTTCGTCCCTTGCGAGCCTCTGGCTTGCTGTTCGCGGTCCTGGCCTGTTCCCAGGGCGTGCAAGCCAGCAGTTTCGACTGCGCCAAGGCCGCCAGCGCCAGTGAAAAGGCCATCTGCGCCGACGCTTACACCGCCAAGCTGGACAGCCGCCTGGGCAAGGCCTGGACGGCGACCCTGGGCGAGGCCAAGGACCCCAAGGCGCTGCGCCTGGGCCAGCGTGAATGGCTCAAGCAGCGCGACCAGTGCCAGGCCGACCTGGGCTGCCTGCGCAGCCAGTACCTGAGCCGCCTGATGGTACTGCGCTATGTGAATATTCCGTTCAACTGGCAGGGTACCTGGCAGCGGGTCTCGGTCAGCCCGTTCTATGGCGGTGAGCTGGTGATCCGGCGCACCGGCGAAGATCGTCTGAGCTTCGACCTGTCGGCCATGGGTGGCGCCAATTCCGGTGCGCTCGCAGGCGCGCTGCAGCTCAAGGACGGTGAAGCGCGCTACGGCGTCGAGGGCTGCACGTTGCGCTTCACCCCGCGCAACGGCCTGTTGCAAGTGACCCAGGAGGGCGACCCCTATGCCTGCGGTGCCGGTTCGGGGGTGTATTACGACGGGCTCTACGTGGCCTCCCAGCAGATCCTGGAGAATCAGTACGATTTGCTGTCCACCGCGCTGGTGCGTACCGAGGAGGAGGACCAGCGAGCTCGGAAACTGCTGCAAAAGGACTACCAGACCCTGCTCGACAGCGGCTCGGTGTTCTCCCAGGACACCTCGGCCGAGCTCAAGGGCGCCGAGGTCACCGATATGTGGCTGCAGGGGCTGGCCAATACCAATGCGGCGATTTTCGTGCGTGGAGCCCAGGGGCAGCTGTGGGTCGCGCTGCTGGCGGTGGTGGGACCCAAGGATGAGGTGCGGGTGCGTTACTACACCACCGAACCCGAGTGGAAGCACAGCCTGCCGGACGTGGTGCAGGCGTGGTACGAAGAACGCACCAAGGGCAAGCATCTGGCACTGGACATGATGCCCTGACCCGGCGCCCTGGAATTTACGCGCGGGGATGCTGAAGCCTGCTCGCGCAACTGCTAGAGTCTCGCCCCTGGCAGGCGGGGACACCCGGTCCTGGCGGACAAATTCCAGCGGTTGGTGACGCGAAGCCCGCGAGAGCGTCTACGACTTGTGCAAGTGACACCGCCGCCGCCGTCATCGGCGCCTGGCACATTTGAAATTGGGAGAATCTGTATGGTCATCAAACCCCGCGTTCGCGGCTTTATCTGTGTGACGACCCACCCGGTCGGCTGTGAGGCCAACGTCAAGCAACAGATCGATTACGTCACCCAGCAGGGCGCCATCGACGCAGGGCCGAAGAACGTACTGGTCCTCGGCGCTTCCACCGGCTACGGCCTGGCCGCGCGGATCACTGCAGCCTTCGGCTGTGGCGCCAATACCCTGGGCGTGTTCTTCGAGCGCGGCAGCGTCGACGGCAAGCTGGGCACCGCCGGCTGGTACAACAGCGCGGCGTTCCACAAGTTCGCCGAGGAAAAGGGCCTGTACGCCAAGAGCATCAACGGCGACGCCTTCTCCGATGCGGTCAAGGCCGAAACCATCGAGACCATCAAGCGCGACCTGGGCAAGATCGACCTGGTGGTCTACAGCCTGGCCGCCCCGCGCCGCACCCACCCCAAGACCGGCGAAGTGCTGAGCTCGACCCTCAAGCCCCTGGGCAAGTCCGTGACCCTGCGCGGTGTCGACACCGACAAGGAAATCGTCAAGGAAACCACCCTGCAACCAGCAACCCAGGAAGAGATCGACGGCACCGTGGCGGTCATGGGTGGCGAAGACTGGCAGATGTGGATCGACGCCCTGCACGAAGCCGGCGTCCTGGCCGAAGGCGCGAAGACCACCGCCTTCACCTACCTGGGCGAGAAGCTGACCCACGACATCTACTGGAACGGTTCCATCGGCGAAGCCAAGAAGGACCTGGACCAGAAGGTCATCGGCATTCGCAAGGAACTCTCGGACCTGGGCGGCGATGCCCGGGTGTCGGTGCTCAAGGCCGTGGTGACCCAGGCCAGCTCGGCGATCCCGATCATGCCGCTGTACCTGTCGCTGCTGTTCAAGGTGATGAAGGAGCAGGGCAGCCACGAAGGTTGCATCGAGCAGGTCTACGGCCTGTACAAGGACAGCCTGTACAACCCGAACCCGATCATCGACGAAGAAGGCCGCCTGCGCGCCGACTACAAGGAGCTGCAACCTGAGGTCCAGGACCGCGTGAAGCAGCTGTGGGACGAAGTCACCAGCGAGAACCTGTACCAGCTGACCGACTTCGCCGGCTACAAGCAGGAGTTCCTGCGCCTGTTCGGTTTCGAGATCGACGGTGTCGACTACGAAGCCGATGTCGATCCGGACGTGAAGATCGACAAGCTGGTCCAGCTGTAACGCTACTGCCCGCGTCACCCAACGCCCCTCCATCGTGAGGGGCGTTGTCGTTCATGGCTCAGGCCAGCTTCACGTTCATGGTGATCTGCGCGGTGAACACCGCTTGCTCCTGGCCATCGAAGGCCGTCACCGCCACCACCTTGTCCCCGGCGCTGGACCAGTCCACCGCGCTGCCGTCGGCCACTGCCCGGATATCGCCCTTGGCCTTGGCCAGGTAGGCCACGGTCATGCCCTTGGGGATCCACCGCGCGCCGGTGGGAATCGACACATCGGTCATGACCCCGGCCGCCAGTTCGGCGGCATTGCACAGGGCGATGGCGTGCACCGTACCCAGGTGGTTGGTGATTTCCCGGCGAAACGGCACCCGCACCTGGCAGTGGCCGGCCTGCAATTCATCGATCAAGGGCGTGATGCTGGAGAAGTAGGGCGCCATCTGGCAGGCCATCTGGGTGAATTTTTCCGCCCCGGCGGCGGTGAACATGCTGAGAACCTGGCTCATGGAAATGCCTCGCTGTCGCAAGAGAATGGGTTTACAGAATAATATTCTGTAAAAGAACAATATTCTGTGAAAAGAAAACCTGTCAAGCTATGGGCCTTGGCAGGCCGTTGAAAAACGTAGGCGAGCGATGGCAACGCAGGTAGTTTTTGAACGGCCTGTTAGGCTCGTGCCTGCCCTATCCACTGACCTTGCAAGGAGCCAGATTCCCCATGCCGGATGCCGATCTGCTGGAGCGCTGCTACCCGGGCCGTCGCGCCGAACTCAAGCGCACCATCCTCCATCGGGCCCTGGGCTGCTTCAACCGCCTGGGCCTGGAGGCCACCACCATCGAGATGATTCGTGCCGAATGCGAGACCAGCGTCGGCGCCATCTATCACCATTTCACTAACAAGGAAGGCCTGGTCGCCGCGCTGTTCTTCACCGCCCTGGACGACCAGGCGCAATTGCGCGACCGCTACCTGGCCCAGGCGCAGACCCTGGAGCAGGGCGTCCAGGCCCTGGTGCACAGCTATGTGGATTGGGTCGACGCCCAGCCGGAGTGGGCGCGGTTCCAGTTCCATGCGCGATTTGCCGTGACCCGTGGGCCCTTCGGCCAGGAACTGGCCGAGCGCAACCGCACGCGCAACCGCCGCTTGCTGGAGTGGCTCAAGGCCCGCTCGGCGTCGGACGCTTTGCCGGCCATCCCGGCCGAATTGCTACCGTCGTTGATCATCGGCCAGGCCGAGAGCTATTGCCGGGCCTGGTTGTCCGGGCGGGTCCAGGGGCGACCCCGCGAGTACCGCGAGCACTTGGCCGCCGCGGCCTGGCGTTCCATCTCCGGCTTGTAGCAGGCGCAAGTGCGCAAGATCGTTCAAGCCAGGACCGGCAGCGGCTGGCACAGTCCGGGTCCATCCTTTGCGTGCGGGGTTCCATGTCCAGCATTCTTCTACCGCGCGCCGCCTTCATCCGCGGCGCCATCGCCATCGTGCCCTTGTCCCTGGCCACCGCGCCCTGGGGCTTGCTGGCCGGTTCCATGGCTATCGAGGCCAATCTCACGCCGTTGCAGGGCCAGGGCCTGTCGAGCATCGTGTTCGCCGGTGCCGCGCAGCTGGTGGCCATCGGCATGCTCAAGGGCGGGGCGGGGATCTTCTCGATCCTGCTGACCACCTTGCTGCTCACCTCCCAGCACCTGCTGTACGGCATGAGCATGCGGTCGGTGATCGCGCCGTTGCCAGGACGCTGGCGCCTGGGCCTGGGCTTTCTGCTCACCGACGAGCTGTTCGCCCTCACCAGCGCCCACGACAAGCAGCAGTTCGATCGCTGGTATGCCCTGGGCGTGGGCCTGACCTTCTACGTGGCCTGGAACCTGTTCACCCTGCTGGGCATCGTGCTCGGCAAGAGCATTCCGGGGCTGGAGCACCTGGGGCTGGACTTCTCCATCGCCGCCACCTTCATCGCCTTGATCACCCCCCTGGTGCGCAATGTGCCGACCGTGGTCTGCGTCGCGGTGTCGTTGTGCTGCTCGGTGCTGTTGAGCTACTGGCAATGGGGCTCGGCCCTGGTGATCTCGGGCCTGGCGGGCATGACCGCGGGGTTTGTCTGCAACAAGCTGTATCGGGGGCGCGCATGATGGTCTGGGCAGTGATTTTCGGCATGGGCCTGCTGGTCTTCCTCAACCGCTACGTGTTCCTCGAACCGCGCCTGCCGCTGCGCTTGAGCAGCCATGCGCGGCAGTTCCTCGGTTTCGCCGTGCCGGGCATGCTCACCGCGATCTGCGGGCCGATCGTATTCATGCCCGAGCACCAGTTGAACCTGCGGCTGGACAATCCCTACCTGTCGAGCTCGCTGGTGGCCATCGTGCTGGTGATCTACACCCGCAATACCTTGCTCAGCATGCTGCTGAGCATGGGCTTCTTTTTTCTCTTGCGCTGGTGGCTGTAGCGGCCGATTGCGGTAGCCTGGGCACCTTTGGGCCCAGGCGGCCCGCCAACCGCAACGGAAGCACCGGATGAGCGAATTTCCCCATGACATCGACCTGGACCAGTTCTGGGGCCAGGATGATCCCGCCAAGCGCCTGCCACCTCCCAGCGACCAGCTGATCGCCGAACTGCAAGAGGAACTGGGCTACCGTTTCCCCGATTCCTACGTGGCCTTCATGCGCCTGCGCAATGGCGGGCGGCCCGAACTCACCTGTTTCCCGGTGGAGCAGGGCACCTCCTGGGCCGAGGATCATTGTGCGATCGACTCGTTCCTGGCCATCGCCCGTGAGGGTGGCGACAGTCTGGGCGGACCTTCCGGCAGCCGTTTCATGATCGAGGACTGGGGCTATCCGGATCTGGGGATCTACATCTGCGACTGCCCGTCCGCCGGGCACGACATGGTGGCCCTGGACTACCGCGAGTGCGGCCCCCAAGGCGAGCCGCGGGTGGTGCACGTGGACCAGGAAGGCGACTACGAGGTGACCGTCCTGGCCCCGAATTTCGAGGCCTTCGTCCGTGGCCTGGTGTCCTGGGAGGTCTACGACACCTCCGAGCAGGACTACCTGGATGACCTGCACAAGGTGGCCAATGCCGAATTCTCGCCAATGCTGGCCGAGCTGCTGGAGCACTTCGCCCAGGTGCCGGACCTGGGCCCGCGCATCCGCCACATCGCCCTGGGCATCGTCCAGGACAAGCGCTACTTCGCCCTGCATGCCGACCCCTTGTCGCAACTGCTGTACGACCTGCAGTTCTGGCTGTACCAGGAGCGCCACGGGGTCATCGGCAAGCAGCAGTACCTGCAGGACTACCGCGAGATGATCGCCTTCGCCAAGGGCTTCGGCACCGGCGGTTACGCCCCGGACTTCATCGACGCCTGGTGGCGCGCGCGGATGGCCGGTGGCCAGTTGCTCCAGGTCGGCGGCGGCTTTGCCTTCAGCGCCGATTATCGCCAGCACTTGCTCGACCAGCTGGCCGGCTTTCCCGCCACCCCACTTGATCTGCAGGAGCAGCCATGAGCAAGGCCACGATCCGCATCACCGGCGAGCAGACCCTCTCCGACAACTGGTATGTGCTGAAGAAGTACAGCTTCGAACTGCGCCGCCGCGACGGCAGCTGGCAGGCCCAGACCCGCGAGGTCTATGACCGCGGTAACGGCGCCACCATCCTCTTGTACAACCTGGAGCGGCGCACGGTGCTGCTGACCCGGCAGTTCCGCATGCCGGCCTATGTCAACGATCACGACGGCTACCTGATCGAGACCGCCGCCGGGCTGCTGGACAACGCCAGCCCCGAGGTGCGCATCCGCCAGGAAGCCGAGGAGGAAACCGGCTACCGGGTCGATGAGGTGCAGAAGGTCTTCGACGCCTTCATGAGCCCCGGCTCGGTGACCGAGCGCGTGCATTTCTTCATTGCCCGCTACCAGGCCGAGGACCGGATCGACGACGGCGGCGGCCTGGAGCACGAAGGCGAGGACATCGAAGTCCTGGAACTGGATATCGACCAGGCCCTGGGCATGATCCACAGCGGGGAGATCGCCGACGGCAAGACCATCATGCTCCTGCAATACCTGCAGCTGCATGTGCTCAAGCCCCGCAGCCTGATGGTGCTGGTGGCCGGTCCTTACCGTTCCGGCACCGGGGACGATCCGGCGCTGCTGGCGCGCAACGTCGAGGCCATGGAGCAGTGTGCGGCGCAGGTCCTGGCCGCCGGGCATTTCCCGCTGCTGGGGGAGTGGGTGGCCCTGCCCATGACGCGCCTGGCCGGTTCCACGGCAGTGGGCGATGAAGTCTACGAAGCGCAGTTCCATGCCTATGCCGCACGCCTGTTGCAGCGCTGCGACGCGGTGTTGCGGATCGGCGGGCCATCGGCCGGTTGCGATGCCATGCTCGAGCAGGCGCGGCGCCAGGGCCTGGCCATCTACCACGGGGTCGAACAGTTGCCGGTAGTCGCCGTCCAACGCAGCTGAGCCATCCAGCTTCTCCTCCCTCGCGCCAGCGGCGCCCGGGTTCATCCGGGCGTTCCGCCGACCTCTGTCCATCCGTGCAATGTGGCTGCCAGCCCCGTGAAAGATACTGCCTATCGTCTCTAGGCAAGCGCGAGCTTCGTCGAACGCCGCGCGGGAGCCGCAGGGACGCGCTGGCGGGCCAGTTCGTCAGGGTGCCAGGCGGCGGGCCGTCTGCGAGGGGTCAGGCCGGATCGGCGGCAACGCCCTGGCGCACCGGCAGGACCACGCGGAAAGTGCTGCCGTGGCCCGGCTGGCTGTGGACGGTGATCCGCCCCCCGTGTTTCTTGACGATGCCGTAGGACAGCGATAGCCCCAGCCCGGTGCCCTGGCCGATGGGCTTGGTGGTGAAGAAGGGGTCGAAGATCTTCTGCAGGTGTTGCTCGTCGATGCCGGAGCCACTGTCGCTGACCTCCAGCCAGACCCACTGGTCCTCGACGCCGGTGCGCAGGGTGATGGTGCCGCGTTCCGGACCGATGGCCTGGGCGGCGTTGACCACCAGGTTCATCACCACCTGGTTGAGCTGCGAGGGCAGACACTCGATGTCCGGCAAGGGTTGGTACTCCTTGATCACATCGGCCTTGTACTTGATCTCGTTGGCGACGATGTTCAAGGTCGAGTCGATACCTTGTTGCAGATTCGCCAGTTGCCACTGCTGGTCGGTGTCGACGCGGGAGAAGTTCTTCAGGTCCTTGACGATCTGCTCCACCCGGCCGATGCCTTCCTTGGACTCCTTGATCAACTGCGGGATGTCCTGGCGAAGGAAATCCAGTTCGATGCTGTCGCGCAGGCTGCCCAGGCGCTGGCGCAGGGCCCCGTCGGCGATGGCCTCTTCGCTTTGCCGGTAGGCCTCGAGCATCTGGTCGATCTGTTCGAGGTATCCGGCCAGGCTGCCCAGGTTGGATGAAACGAAGCCAATGGGGTTATTGATTTCGTGGGCGACCCCAGCGGCGAGCTGGCCCAGGGACGCCAGTTTCTCGGATTGCACCAGTTGGTTTTCCAGCTGCTTGCGTTCGTCGATCTCCTGGCGCAGCGCCGCCCCGGCCCGTTCCAGGTCCTCGGTGCGCTGTTGCACCAGATGTTCCAGATGATCCATTTGCAACTGCGCCCGGGCAGTCATTTCCCATTTGCGGGTCAGGGTGCTGGCCAGTTGCTGGACTTCGATATTGTCGAATGGTTTCTTCAGGATCAGCAGCCGGTCGTAGCCTTGCAGGCGTTCCAGCAATTCTTCCCAGGAATAGTCGGAATAGGCGGTGCAGACCACCACTTGCAGGCGCTGGTCGCGCAGCCAGAGCTGTTCGATGGTCTGCGCCCCGTCCCAGCCCTGGGGCATGCGCATGTCGACGAAGGCCAGGGCATAGGGCCGCTGCTGCTCCATGGCTCGGCAAAGCTTGTCCAGGCCCTCCTGGCCACCATAGGCCGATTCCAGTTCGAAGGCCTGCTGGCGGCTCTTGCCCTGGCTGCCGAACAACTGGCTTTCGAGGTCGTCCAGGGCGTCGTTCGTAGCCGGCGCGGGAGTGAGGATCTTGCGAAAGTCCTCATGGATCGACGGGGTATCGTCGATGAGCAGGATACGGCGGTTGGTCAAGTCGTCCATTATTGGCCCTCGGCACTGATCAGGGGGATGTCCAGGGTGAAGGTGGCGCCGGTCCCCGGGCCATCGCTGTGTACGCTCAGTTGCCCATTCATCTCTATCGCGGCCAGGGCACAGCTGTGCAGGCCGAAGCCGTGGCCTTCCTTGCGAGTGGTGAAACCATGAACGAAGATCTTGGTCAGGTTCTGCGCGGTGATGCCTTCGCCTTCATCCTTGACCCGGATACGCAAAGTCCGCCCATCGACCACGTGGGCGCTCAGGGTCAGTTTGCGCGAGTGTTCGTCCAGGCTGGACATGGCGTACTTCGCATTGCTGATCAGGTTGATCAGGATGAGCAACAGGCGATGCTTGTCGCCCATGATCGGCGGCACATCGGCATAGTCGCGGATCACCGTGACCTGGTGACGAGTCAGGGCGCCGGAATTCATCCGCAGGGCATCGTCCATCAGGTCGGCTACCCGCAGGGGCTCGACCAGGCGCGAGGCCCCGGCGTAGGACTGCTGGGTGGCGACGATTTCCTTGATGTGGTCGACACTGCGGCTGAGCTGGGCCAGTTCCTCGCCCATGCTCTGCTGTTCGTCGGCAATGGCTACCACCAATTGGTTGAGGTAGCCGGGAAGCATCTTGCCTTTTTCGTCTTCACAGAAGAAACGCCCCAGGTCGTCGCTGTGCTGGTTGACCAGTTGCATGGCCTTGCCCAGTCCCAGGGCCTTGCTGCTACGCAGCTTGCGGCTGAGGATCTCGCTGGAGATATTGACGCTGTTGAGCACGTTGCCGACGTTGTGCAATACATTGGTAGCGATCTCCGCCATGCCGGCCTGGCGTGCGGTATCCAGCAGTTCGCTCTGGGTTTCCTTGAGCTCCCGGGTACGTTCCTCGACCCGCTGCTCCAGATGTTCGTTGGCGCTCTGCAAGTCGGTGTTGACCCGGCTGATCACGGCATAGCTGCGTATCAGGCGCAGGGCCAGGTACAGGATCAACAACACCAGGAGCACCGAGAACACCAGCAGGTACCGATGGGCCTTCTGGTCTTGTATATCCGCCTGCAACTGGTCGCTGTTGAGCAACACGGTGATGTCATCCAGGCGTTCGGCTACCGGGATCGAGGTGATCCGCTCGAGCAAATCGTTGACGATCGGCTGTTCCCGCAGGATGACCGAGACGTGGTTGCTGAGGATTTCCACCGGATCGTACATCGCCTCGGGCAGGCGTGCCTTGTTCACCGCCAGCTTGTTCAGGCCCACCAGGATGTCCGCCGCCTTGTCGTCGCTGGAGACCTGGGCGAACTCGAGGCTGCTGAGCAGCAAGTCATAGGTGTCGATCGCGATGTTCTGCTGGGGTATCCGTTGCTGGTCATCCAGGTCGGACAGTTGCCGCTGGATGTCATCCTCGGCACTGGGCAGGAAGGCCAGGGAGTTGCGCAGTATCGAGTTGTGCGACTTGAAGCGTTCAACCAGTTCGGCCTTTTCCCGGAAGGCCTGGAGAAACGCTTCCTGGCTGGTTTGCCAGGCTTGCAGGTTGCTGTGTGGCTGTTTGGAGACCTGATCGAACTGGCTCCAGAGCTGGTTGATCTGTTGCACCGGAGACACCAGTGGATCGTAGTTGTGGGTGATGGCGATCCGTGCCTTGAGCACTTCGGTTTCCCATTGGGCGTTCAACTGCTTGATGTGCCCGACCAAGTCCCGGGACAGGGTGTAGTTGGTCGATGGGTCCGTCACCATCTTCAGGTAGAAGAACCCGAGCGCCGTGACCAGTGTCCCGGCCAGCAGGATCAGCAATGTAGTGGGCAGGCGGCGAGATGCTTTCATAGGGGCTTGCCTTCCCATTCGCCGGTCAGGGTCTTGAGGAACTTGACGATCAGGCTGGTATCCAGGGGGTTTGGCGGGCGCCCCAGCTGGTACTTGAACATCACTTCCACGGCCTGTTCCAGGGTCTGGGCCGAACCGTCGTGGAAGTATGGCGCAGTGACTGCCACGTTACGCAGGCTGGGAACCTTGAAGACATTGCGGTCCTGCTCGTCGCCAGTGACCAAAAAGCGTCCCAGGTCAGCGTCGGTGGGCGAGCCCCGAGCGCCGAAATAGTCGCCCATCACACCGAACTTCTGGAACATATTGCCCCCGATATTCACCCCTTGGTGGCAAGCGATGCAGCCATAGTCCTTGAAGCGCTGGTAGCCATATTTCTCCTCCAGGCTGAGGATGTCGGTATTGCCCAGCAGGTACTGGTCGAAGCGTGAGTTGCGGCTCAGCAAGGTCCGCTCGTAAGTGGCCAGGGCGTTGCGCACGTTGGCCGCGGTGAGGGCATCCGGATAGAGCTGGGCGAAGGCTTGGCGATATTCCGGGGCCTGGTCCAGGGTCTGCAGCAGGCCCTCCCAGTTGTTGCCCATCTCGATGGGACTTTGCAGCACGCCGTCGATCTGCTCCTCGAGGGTTTCGGCACGGCCATCCCAGAACTGGCGGAAGTTCAGTGCAGCGTTGAACACGCTTGGGGCATTGACCCGGGTGAACTGGCCTTTGATGCCTGGTGACCTGGGCTGTCTGTCGGTGCCACCCAGGTCCAGGCGATGGCAGCTGGTGCAGGAACGGCTGTTATCCACCGACAGGCGCGGATCGTTGAACAACCGGCGGCCCAGTTCGACCCGCTGGGGATCCAGGTCGGGAGGCGGGGGCAGGGGCTTGAGAGGTTCATCCAGGGGCGCGGCCAGGGCAGGCAGGCTGCCCCAGGCCAACAGCAGGCCCAGCACGGTATGGACGAAGTACCGGCGGCTGGCCGGCAGGCATTCACTGGGCATGACCGGCCATCCATGGGCGCAACGCCCGGTTGTCGAGTAAACGGGCAAAATCTTCGGCCGGCAGGGCCTTGCTGAAATAGTAGCCCTGGCCTTCCTCGCAGCCTTGTTGCTGGAGGTACGCCAGCTGCTGTGCGGTTTCCACCCCTTCGGCGATGACGTTCAGGTTCAGGCTGCGCCCGAGGTTGATGACGGCGCCGACCAGGGCCGCGTCGCGGGGTTCGTGGCTCAAGCCCTGGACGAAGGATTGGTCGATCTTGAGCACATCCACTGGAAACTTGCGCAGGTAGCTCAGGCTTGAATAACCGGTGCCGAAATCATCGATGGCCAGACGTATCCCCATGGCCTTGATGGCTTGCAGGGTGGCCAGGGTCGTATCGACATTCTGCATCAGCACGCCTTCGGTGATCTCCAGCTCCAGCCATGCCGGGTCCAGCCCGCTGTCATCGAGCAGTACCCGGATGTGCTCGAGCAGGTGTGGCCGCCGGAAGTCGCTGGCCGACAGGTTCACCGACAGCCGGATGCGCTCCAGGCCTGCCCGTTGCCAGGCGCGGGCCTGGCCGATGGCCTCGCCCAATACCCAATGGCTGATGCGATTGATCAGGCCGCAGTCCTCGGCCACTGGAATGAATTGCGCGGGACTGATCCAGCCCTGCCGCGTGTCGTACCAGCGGATCAGCGCTTCGGCGCCCACCACTTCACCGGAGTCCAGATGGACCTTGGGCTGGTAGTGCAGCTGGAATTCCCCCTGTTCCAGGGCCAGGCGAATACCCGATTCCAGGCGCTGTTGTTCACGCGCGCGGAGGGTCATGTCCTCGGTGAAGAATGCGTAGCCGCCCAGCGCTTGATCCTTGCTGTTGCGCATGGCCATTTCGGCTTGCTTGATCAGGGCCAGGGTTTCCTGGCCATCCCCTGGGTAGAGGCTGATACCCAGGCTGGTGGTGACTCGCAGTTCGTGTCCGGCGATCTCGTGGGGCTGGTTGACCAGGGCCAGGATCTTCTGGGCGACGTTGTGTAAATGGGTCGGTTGCAGGGCGCAGATCAATACCACGAACTCATCGGAGCCATAGCGGAATACCGAGTCCGATTCACGCATGCCATGTTGCAGGCACTGGGCGATCCTTTGCAGCAGTTCATCGCCCGCCGGATAGCCCAGGGCATTGTTGATCCGCTTGAAACGGTCCAGGCCAAGGAACATCACCGCCAGTTCCTGCTCATAGCGCCGGGCGCGGGCCATGGCCTGGCCCAGGCGGTCGCCCAGCAGGACGCTCGACGGCAGCCCGGTGAGCAGGTCGTAATGCAACAGGTGCGAGACCCTGAGCAGTTCGGCAACCCGTTCTTCGATGGTTCGTTGCAGGTCGTCCAGCTTCTGCCGGGCATCCTGTGCCATCTGCCATTTCCAGGTCAGGGCGCTGGCCATCTGGCGAATCTCCAGGCTGTCGAAAGGCTTCTTCAGGATCAGCAACCGATCGCCGAACGCCAGGCGTTGGGCCATGGTCTCCCAGGAATAGTCCGAATAGGCCGTGCACAAGGCGATCTGCAGGTCCGGATCGGCTTGCCACAGTCGTTCGACGGTTTCCAGGCCGTCCCAGCCAGGAGGCATGCGCATGTCGGTGAAGGCCAGGGCGTATGGCCGTCCCTGCGCTACCGCCTGCTCAACCAGGTTCAAGGCCTCCTGGCCTTGGTAGGCCGAGTCCAGTTCGAACGCGAGGGGCGCCGGCGGGCGGGTGCCGAACAGTTCTCGTTCCAGACTGACCATGGACGCCTGGGGAATGGCGTCCGGGCAAAGGATCTTGCGAAAGTCCTCATGGATCCGCGGGGTGTCGTCGACGATCAAGATGCGGCGGTTGGATGGGGGGAAAGGTACCTTCATTCCTCATCCTCCTGTGGGAGCGGCGCTACCTTGTTTTTTTCCTTGAGCAACAGGATGGCTTGCTGCGGGCTGACCGCCTCGCTGAAATACAGGCTCTGTACGCTGGGCAACAGGCTTGGGGCAGGCGCGGCTGGTTGCTGAGGCGAAGGGGGAGCTCCTTCGGCGATGATGCCGATGTCCAGGTCCCGGGCGAAATTGACGATGGCCCGCAAGGTATTGGCGTAGCCCGGGTCTTGGGCGGCACCATTGATGAACCCATGGCCGAGCTTGAGATGATTGACCCGATAGGTCCTCAGGTAGTCGAACGAAGAATATTCGGTGCCGAAGTCGGCGATGGCGATCCTGACCCCCAGTTCGCGCAGTCTTGGCAATACATCGTTATGGGACCACTTGGTCTGGGCCAGGGTCGCTTCGGTGACATCGAAGCGCAGGTCCCAGGGCGCGATCCCCCATCGCGCGGTGGTACGCAATACATCGTAGATGAGCTCGGGCCCGCTCTTGAGCTGGGCCAGGGAGATCTTGAGCGCCATGACAGGTGGTGTCAGCCCCTCGGCGGACCACCTGTGCAGTTGCTGACAGGCGTGATCCAGGATCCAGCGTCCCAGGGCAATGATGGTTCCGGTCCTTTCCGCCACCGGTACGAAGTCAATGGCACGCAGCAGGCCTCGCCGCGGGTGTTTCCAGATGACTTGTGCCTCCATGCCCAGGACCCTGCCATCGTGCATGTCCAGTTCCGGTGCATATTGCAGCTCCAATTCATCGCCTTCGAGCGCCACGAGTAGTTCACTGGCGATGACCATGCGCTCGGCCACTTCCTGAGTAATGGCATGGGAGTGGAAATGATACTGGTTGCGGCCCAGTTCCTTGGCCCGGTACAGCGCCATGTCGGCCTGGCTCAACAGGCTGTCGGCGTCGAGGCTGGAAGGGGTGTAGCTGCTGATGCCGAGACTGGCCGAGATGTGCACGGAATTACCGGACAAGCTGTAGGGAGCCTGCAGCGCATCGAGGATATTGCCGGCCATGGCGGCCGACTGGGTCGGATCGCCGACGTCCAGTTGCAAGATGGCGAACTCATCGCCACCCAGGCGCGCCACCACATCGTTTTCCCGCACGGTATAGCGGATGCGGCGGGATACTTCCTGCAACAGCTGGTCGCCCACCGGATGGCCCAGGGTGTCGTTGATCCGCTTGAAGTGATCCAGGTCCAGGTAGAACACCGCGAAGGCTGGCGCACCACGCCGGGCCGCGGCGAATGCCTGGTGCAGGCGCTCGATCAGGGTGGCGCGGTTGACCAGGCCCGTGAGCGCATCGGTACGGGCCAGTAGTGCCATCTTTTCTTCGGCCTGCCGGCGTTCGGTGATGTCGAGGATGATGCCCTCGATCTCCAGGAGCCGGCCATCCAGGTCGCGGACCGGGACATAACGGTTCTCGACCCAGCGCCAGTCGCCTTGTCCGGTACGCAGGCGAAATTCGATCGAGGAGCCCTGGGCGTGGCGGTCGAGGACCCGGGCCATGGCGGCATCGACATTGGGCTGGTCATCCGGGTGGATCAGGGCTTGGGCCCAGTCGGCCGCGCCCACCAGGTTGCTGGCGCGATGGCCGTAGCGGGTGATGTTGTGGGAGATATACATCAGGGGAAACGATGGCTCGCCGCGCAGCCGGTAGAGAATCGTCGGGCTGTTCTGCACGATGATGTTGGCGTTGGACAGCTCCCTGGTACGTTCGCTTACCGCTTGTTCCAGTTCTTCCATCTTGAGCGCGGCATCCTCGGTCATTTGCCATTTCACCGTGAGGGTGTTGGCCATTTGCCGGATCTCGATGGCGTCAAAGGGTTTCTTCAAGATCAGCAGACGGTCGCCCAGCGCCAGCCGCTGGTCGATGTCTTCCCAGGAATAGTCCGAATAGGCGGTACAAAGCGCTACTTGCAGTTTCGGATCGGCTTGCCACAGCCTGGCAATGGTTTCCAGGCCATCCCAGCCCGGCGGCATGCGCATGTCGATGAAAGCCATGGCGTAGGGCCTGCCCGCGGCGAGCGCGGCCTCGAGCTTTACCAGGGCTTCCTGCCCCTGGAACGCCGAATCCATTTCGAAGCACTGCGCGGGCCTGTTGCCCGATGGGCCGAACAGCAGGGCCTCGGCTGCATCCAGAGGGCCCTGCGGCGCGTTGCACAGGATCTTGGCGAAGTCGTCGTGGATCGACCGGGTATCGTCGACGATGAGTACCCGGCGATTGATCCGTGTACAGGGCGTAATCATGCGGCAGCGCTCGCCGATCCACGTCCACATCCGCAACCCAACGGGATCATCCTTTTCCCCTCATCATGGACCTGTTCGCCGGACACCCGAACTCGGCGTATGGAGCATAGTTAGCTCGCCGTCATTTCGCCTGTGGTTGGCATGGCCGGTGGGGAAAAATCATCTAGCCTTGTCGAAGGCGGGCCACAGGGGGCGGTCCGCCCCCACCTCTTTGCTCGAGAACAGCCATGGAAGAACAACCAGCCCTGACCCCGGCCGAGCGGCCAAGAGTGCTCCTGGTCGATGATGAAGAGCCGATTCTCAACAGCCTGCGTCGCTTGTTGCGCGGCCAGCCTTATGAAGTACTGCTGGCCAACAGTGGGGCCCAGGCCCTGGATATCCTGGCGCGGCAGCCCGTGGACCTGGTGATGAGCGATGCGCGCATGCCCGGCATGGACGGTGCCACGCTCCTGGCGAAGGTGCGCGAGGGCCACCCGGCCACCCGGCGCATCCTGCTGACCGGCTATGCCGACCTGGACACCATCGTCAAGGCCGTCAACGAAGGCCAAATCCATCAGTACCTGAACAAACCCTGGAACGACCAGGAGCTGTTGCTGGTATTGCGCCAGAACCTGCAGTACCAGCAGGCCGAGCGGGAACTCAAGCGCTTGCAGCAGCGAGTGCTGGAGCAGAACCGCGAGCTGAAGGCCAACAACGCCACCCTGGAGCAACGGGTGGCCGCGCGGACCGCGGAGTTGCAGCAGACCGCGGACATGCTGGACCTGGCCTACGAAGAGCTCAAGCACAGCTACGTGACCGCAACCGAGGTGTTTTCCTTGTTGGCCAACCTGCGTCTTCCGGCGGACAAGCAGACCAACCGCAAGATCATCGAGCTGGTCAGGGCCTGCTGCAAGGATCGTGGCCTGGACGAAGCCGCGAGTCGCGACCTGACCATGGCCGCCGCTCTCTACAACATCGCCAAGCTGGGCTGGAGCGATGCCATGCTGACCGCACCGGCGGACCTGCTGCGCCATTCCGAGCAAGAGCGCTACCGGGCCTATCCGGGACAGAGTGAAACGCTGTTGATGGCCCTGGAACCGATGCAGGATGCCGCCCGGCTGATCTTGCATCACCAGGAGCGCTGGGACGGCAGCGGTTTTCCCCAGCATCTCAAGGGCGAAGCCATTCCCTGGGGCGCGCGACTGCTGAAGCTGGCTGTGGATTTCATTGAGCTGCAGTCCGGGCTGGTCCTGGAGCGCCACTTGAACAGCGACGAGGCCTTGTTGTTCATCCGCAAATATGCCGGCCGCCTGTACGACCCGAACCTGGTGGAGGATTTCGTCCGGGTGTGCGCGGCCTATCTCGACGACGTGACGGTCGATGACCCGACGGTGAAGGTCCTGGGGACCCGTGAGTTGAAGGGCGGCATGATCCTGCGACGCAACCTGAATGCCGACAATGGCATGTTGCTGCTCAATGCCGGCAAGGTGCTGAGCGAACCCCTGGTGCAGAAACTCATCGCCTTCGAGGCCATGGAGGGCGCGCGGTACAGCGTTTTCGTCCAGGAGCCGGATCCATCGGCGAGCGCGAAGAACCTCTCTCCCTAACCGCGGATCTTGCGCTCGACCCTGGGTTGCCGTCCTGCTTTCGTCCGGGTTCGCTGGTATCTTGGCGCGCCGACGCTGACCGGCTATCCGGGGGCGCCTTGGCGTTCCTGTCATGTTCCTGCAACGCCTGCGTGCCAATAAGGATCCGCCCTGTTGGATCGGCAGCGTCCCGCAATCCGGGCAGGGACACGTCTGTTTTTCAAGGAGAGGTCACGATGAGAAAGTTTTTCACCCTGCTGGCAGCCCTGGCGCTGACCCTGGGGATGGTGGGGGTCAGCGACGCGCGTTCGCCCAAGCAGCAACGCGATTCGGTAGCCGGCAGCTTCGACTACTACTTGCTGAGCCTGTCCTGGTCGCCGACCTTCTGCCTGATGCATCCGGACAACGAGCAGTGCTCGGGCAAGGGCTACGGGTTCGTCCTGCATGGCCTGTGGCCGCAATATGCCCGGGGCGGCTGGCCGCAATCGTGTCCCCCCTTGACCCAGCTCAACCGCGAGGAAATCGCCAAGGGCCTGACCCTCTTCCCTACCGAGAAGCTGCTCAAGCATGAGTGGAGCAAGCACGGTACCTGCAGTGGCCTGGGTGCCATGGGTTACCTGGATAAGGCCGACCAGGCCCTGGGCAAGGTGAAGATTCCCGAGACCCTGCAACCCTCCACCAGCGTGCGCTACTACGAGGCGGCGGAAATCGCCCAGCAGTTGCGCCAGAGCAACCCGGGCATCACTGAAAATGGCGTGGCGGTCCTGTGCAGCGGGCCGGAGCTGTCTGAAGTGCGGGTGTGCCTGGGCAAGGACCTGGAGTTCGCCGACTGCGGTAAGGGCGTGAAGACCCAGTGCCGCTCCGGGCAGATCCGCGTTCCTCCGGTGCGCTGAACGGCCTGCCGGCTCCTGCCGCGAGGGCTGGAGCCGGTTTGCGGGCTACAAGGCGGCCAGCAGGCGCTGCAGGTGCTCGGCGGTTGCTGCGCTGCAATCCTCCATCGGTGCCCGCAACTGTGCTTCGAGCAATCCCTGATGGGCCAGCAAGGCCTTGACCGGCGCCGGATTGGGCTCGCTGAACAAGCCCTGGATCAACGGTGCCAGGCGCATGAAGGTGGCGCGGGCGGCGTCCAGCTGCTGGTCCACCACCTGGCGTTGCAACTGCACGAACAAGTCCGGGCGGATATGCGCCGAGGCGGCGATCGCGCCGCTGGCGCCCAGGCAGAGCGCGTTGAACAGTTGCAGGTCTTCGCCGCACAGCACCTGCGCTTCACCGCTGGCCAGCACGGCCAGGGTCTTGTCCAGGTTGCCGCCACAGTCCTTGACCGCCGCGACCTGCGGGTGGCGGATGATCGCCAGCAACGTCTGCTGGTTCAGGGCCACGCCGGTGCGATACGGGATGTCGTAGATGATCAGCGGCACGCTGGACGCATCGGCCACGTAGCCGAAGAAGCTTTCCAGGGCGGCCTGGGAGGGGCGGATGTAGTAGGGCGCCGGCACCAGGAGGCCGGCCACCGGACGTTCCAGGATGCGTTGTTGCAGGTCCAGCAGGGCCGGCAGGTTGTTGCCCGCCAGCCCCATGAGCACTTTCCCGGCAGGCGCCAGTTCCAGCAGGGCGTCGAGCACCGCCAGTTGTTCGGCCTTGTCCAGGGCGGCGGCTTCACCGGTGGTGCCGCAGGCTACCAGTCCGGCCACGCCGCTCTCCAGCAGGTGGGCGGCGAGGCGGCGCAGGGCGGCGAAATCGATGGCGCCGTGGCGAAAGGGCGTGACGATGGGGACCCAGATACCTTGAAACGATGACATGCATATTCTCCTGATGCTTGACCGTCGGGTCGTCGTCAGAAGAGTAGAGGGGCGGTCGGCAAGGGGGTGTTCCGTGGCGAGGTCCTGTCAGCTCATCTGACGGGACACAGCGCCCCGGTCACATGAGCGGCTGTTTCTTCGATTTGCGGCTGCAGGCCATCCACGCCGGGGCCTTGGCAACTTGGCCAATGGCGCGCGGAGCGTGGAAGGTGGCGTGGGGCATGGTGGTGGCCGGCTCGCAAACAAGGCGCCCAGTTTCAATAACCGTCCGGCGTTTTGTCAATCCTCCCCGGGTGCGACGCAGGGTCCCGGGACCAGGCTTGTGCTACACCATCACGAAGCTTTCTCAGAAAGGTTTTCAGTTGCCAGGCTATGTATTGATCCACGTCAAGGATTTTGCAGATTGTTGCCGGATCGTTCCTGCCTCCACCGCGTATTCGATAGCGCTCACCAAGCCGCTATCTACACTCGACTCCACCGGCGCCGACTGCCGGGGAAGTCCTGCCGGGGGCAGGAGCAGTCTTCGAGTCATCGCAGGATGCGCAGTTGCGGTTCGATCATGACGGGCAATCAACAGACTTCCTGCGAGGTTTTTTCAAGGTGAAGAACAATCTCCCAGTGACCCAGCGCGAGCGGGTGTTCCCCGCCGAGCAGCGGCTCATCTCCGCCACCGACTCCCACGGCAAGCTGACCTACTGCAACGACGAGTTCGTCGAGGTCAGCGGTTTCACCCGCGAACAACTGATCGGCAGCCCGCACAACATCGTGCGCCACCCGGACATGCCGCCGGCGGTGTTCGCCCACATGTGGTCCTACCTCAAGGACGGCAAGAGCTGGATGGGCATCGTCAAGAACCGCTGCCAGAACGGCGACCACTATTGGGTCAATGCCTATGTCACGCCGATTTTCAGCGCGGGGGTGATCACCGGCTACGAGTCGGTGCGGGTCAAGCCCGAGCGCGAGCAGGTCGAGCGGGCCGCAGCCCTCTACCAGCGCATGCGTGGCGCCGACATGGCCATGCCCTGGAGCCAGCGGCTGCTGGTGGCTGGCGAGATCCTGCTACCGCCGCTGCTCGCCCTGGCCGCCATTGCCCTGGCCAGCTGGCTGGGTGGACCCTGGGCCGGATTGGCTTGCGCCGTGGCCGGGCTGTTCGCCGTGCAGGCCCATGGCGCCTATCGCACCCGGCGGCTGTTGGCGCGCATCAGCGCGGTGTCCCTGGGCAGCTTCGATAGCGAACTGATTGCCCGCACCTATACCGACGAGCGTGGGCCGGTAGCGCGCCTGCAGATGATCCTGATCAGCGAGGCGGCGAAGATCCGTACCGCCCTGAGCCGCCTCGGGGACTATGCCAACCAGGCCGCGGAGCTGGCTTCCACCAGCCAGAACCTGTCGCGCCAGGCGGAGTCGGCCCTGGGCAAGCAGCGTGACGAGGCGGACATGGCGGCCACGGCGATGAACCAGATGGCGGCGTCCATCGCCCAGGTCTCGGTGCATGTGCAGGACACCGCCTCGGCGGCCGACCGGGTCAACGAGCTGACCCATGTCGGTTCCGAGGAAGCCCGGCGGACCCGGGTCATGATCGAGAAACTGGCCGCTACCGTGGACACGGTCAGCCAGTCGGTCCAAGGCCTGGCCAATGAAACCCAGTCGATCCAGCTGGCGGCGAACATGATTCATTCCATTGCCGAGCAGACCAACCTCTTGGCGCTCAACGCCGCCATCGAGGCCGCGCGCGCCGGCGAGCAGGGCCGCGGCTTCGCGGTGGTGGCCGACGAGGTGCGGGCCTTGGCGTCCAAGACCCGGGAGTCGACCCAGAGCATCCAGCAGATCATCGCCACCTTGCAGGAGGTGGCCAGCCAGGCGGTGGAAGTGGCGCGCCAGGGCAGCGTCGAGGCGCGGTCCGGGGTGGCCCAGGTCATCAGTACCGAGCAGGCCCTGGATGGCATCAATACGGCGATGGAGCGCATCCAGCAGATGAGCCAGCAGATGGCCGCCGCTTCCGAGCAGCAGGCCCATGTGGCCGAGGAGATTTCCGGGCAGATCACCAATATCGCCCGGGTCTCGGACCAGAACGCAGATATCGCCGTGCACTCCTGCAGCATCGGCGGCGACCTTGAGTCCACGGCCCATGAGCTCAATGCCCTGGTCACGCGTTTCAATAGCTGAACGACGATTGCAGGGTTGTTTTCTTCAATACGTGATGTTGCTCGCTTCGTAACCTGTCGGCGGTCGATTCGATCCGGACAAGAGAGGCGAGAGATGAGCGTAGTGTTTTCCATGGCGGCCTTTGCCCTGGCCGCATCCATTACCCCGGGGCCGGTGAATATCCTGGCCCTGGGCAGCGGGGCCCGTTTCGGTTTCAAGGCCAGCCTGGGCCACGTCGCTGGCGCGACCCTGGGCTTTACCTTGCTGCTGGTACTGACGGGCCTGGGGTTGAACGAACTGTTGCGCCAGTGGCCGGTGCTGACCCAGGGCATCCGCCTGTTTGGCGTGGCGTTCCTGCTGTACATGGCCTGGAAGCTGGTGCGGGATGATGGTCGAGTGGCTGCCGACGGTCAGGTCCGCGCACCTTCGGCCTGGTACGGCGCCCTGATGCAGTGGCTCAATCCCAAGGCCTGGCTGGCTTGCGTGGCTGGCATCGGGGCGTTTGCCGCCGACGGCGATACGCGGCTGGTCTGGCTGTTCGCCGCGGTGTATCTCGTTATCTGCTACCTGTCGATTGCCTGCTGGGCCTATGCCGGCAGTTTCCTGCGCCACTACCTGGACAATCCTGCGGGCATGCGCCTGTTCAACCGCAGCATGGCGGCGTTGCTGGCCCTCAGTGCGGCGTACCTGTTTACCTGAGGCCCTGCTGGTACTGCCCGGGGGTTGCGGCCAAGTGCTGCTTGAACGCCCGCTGGAAGTGCGCCTGGTCGGCGAAACCGGCCTCCAGGGCCGCCTCGGCGATCGATGCGCCGCTGCGCAGGCGGGCCTGGGCGAACTGCACTCGCTGGTTGACCAGGTAGGCATGGGGCGGCATGCCGAACTGCTGGCCAAAGGCGCGGGTCAAGTAGGAGGCCGAGAGCTCGGCGGCCTGGCAGATATCTTCCAGGGCCAAGGGCTGGGTGCAGTGTTGGCGGATGTAGCGGGCGGCCCGTTCGAGCTTTTCGTTGCTGTCCCGGGGGCGGCTGTCGACCGGGTTCAGGCGCTGGTGCAGGTCGCTGAAGAATGCCACCGCACAGCGGTGCTTGTGCAGGGCATCGCCGCGTTCGTCCACCAGGACCTGGTACAGCGTCTCGAGCTCGGCAAACAATTGCGGGTCGTCGCTGTGGGGGGTACTGAACGGACGAAAGCCCGAAGCCGCATCGAAGCCCAGCTCATGCTGCAAGGCGGTCAGCCAGGGAGTGTCGACGTAGAGCATGCGATAAGACCAGGGCTGGTCGTCGATGGGGTTGCAGGCATGCACCACGCCGGGGTTCATCAGCACCACGGTGCCGGCACCGATCTGCCACTGTTCGCCTTCACTGAGGTAGGTGCTCTGGCCCGCGGTGATGCAGCCGATGGAGAACTGCTCATGGGCATGGCGGTTGTAGCAGACCTTGCGTCCATCGGCGATGGACCGGGCCTCGATGAAGGGCAGGGCCGGGTCGCGCCAGAAACGCGGGGCGATGTCAGGGTGCAGGGCGCTCTTCATCAGGGTCGTCCATTGTCCAGGGTGCCGGCGATTGTAGAGGGGATGGCTCAGGATTTGCCATCGAAGGCGCGCTGCAGGCGCTGGATATCCAGTTTCTTCATGCCCAGCAGGGCTTGCATCACCCGTTGCGAACGGCTCGGGTCGGGGTCGCACATCATCTGCGCCAGGACCTGCGGCACAATCTGCCAGGACAGGCCGAAGCGGTCCTTGAGCCAGCCGCATTGCTGGGCCTGTGGCGGGCCGCCAAAGCCCAGGGCGTTCCAGTAGTGGTCCAGTTCGGCCTGGCTCCGGCAATGCACCTGCAGCGATACCGCCTCGTTGAAGGTGAAGGCCGGACCGCCGTTGAGCGCTGTAAAGGCCTGGCCGTCGAGTTCGAACACCACGCTCATCACCGAGCCCTCGGCACGGCCATGGAACTCGAAGCCGGCCTTGCCGTAGTGACTCACATGAGTGATGTGCGAGCGCTCGAAGACCGTGCAGTAGAACTGCGCCGCCTCCTGGGCCTGGTGGTCGAACCACAGGCAGGGTGTGATGGTCTGGATACGCTGCATGCTGGCGCCCCTTTGTCGACTGCTGCCCCTTGAACAAGCGTAGCCAAGCCCTGGCCGGGCACGGGCGATTGAATGCTTGCTGATACGGGTTTCTTCAGTGGTATCTTCGCTATCAGCCTCGAGCGGTCATAGAACGCCGCCGTGCGGGGGGGAAGCGCTACCTGAAATGCCTGCCGGTAGCAGGTCGGTAGTGACTGCAAGGGAGGGGAAGCTGATGCGCCTGCCGCGACTCAAGCTGTTTTTCACCCATCGCCTGGCGCTCCTGGCAGGGGCCGAGGCTTTGCGTTCGATCCGCGAGGGCCTGCTCTGGCTACTGCCGTGCCTGCTGGTTTCGGCGGTGCTGCTGATACTCGCCCAGTGTGTAGAGGCCCTCGGAGCTCCGCGGGCGGTGGTGGAACTGCTGACGGGGCTACACGATCGCATCAGCTCGATCATTCCCTTGCTGGTCGCGGCTTCCATCGGCTACATGCTGGCGATCCAGCATCGTCTGCCGCAGCTTCCCGTGGCCTTTCTCTGCCTGTCCCATGTGGTGATCGCCACCTACGTGTTGCGCGATTACCCGCTGGCGGCGGCGACGTTCGTGCTGTTCATCGCCATCGCCTCGCCACTGGTCAATGTTCCGATCATCGGCTGGCTGCACCGTCGACGCTGGACCCGGCTGATCGCCGAGGACCTGGTGGGCTACAACCTGCAGAGCACCATCAATATGGTGCTGCCGGGGATCGTCACTTCGCTGTTGCTGGTACTGGTGCTGCAACTGTTGCTGCAGATCCAGGAGTTTGCCTATATCCAGCGGCCGCTGGACCTCGACGAGCTGGGCAGTCCCTACCTGGGTGGGATGTTGCTGACGGCCAGCAATTCGCTGCTGTGGTTCTTCGGGATCCATGGCAGTCACGCCATGCAGCCATTCATGGACGTGATGGATCAGGCGGTGTCGCTCAATGCCCTGGACCAGGCGGTTGGGCGTCCTGTGCGCTATGCCCTCAACAGCGGCTTGCTGGGCTGTTTCGCCTTCATCGGTGGCTCTGGCGGTTCCTTGGCGCTGATCCTGGCGATCCTGGGTTTTTCTCGCAATCGCTCGATGCGCCTGTTGGCCCTGGCCAGCCTGGGGTTGTCGCTGTTCAACATCAACGAGCTGCTGTTGTTCGGCCTGCCGATCATCCTCAACCCGAGATTGCTGATGCCATTCATGCTGGTGCCCATGGTCAACGTCAGCCTGGCGTTGCTGGTGGTCCAGCAGGGGTGGGTGCGCCCGGCACTGGTGGAGGTGCCCTTCACCTCGCCGGTACTGCTCAATGCCTACCTCAGTACCCAGGGCGATTGGGGCGCGGTGTTGTTGCAACTGGTGCTGCTGGGGATCGGTACGCTGATCTACATTCCCTATATCCGCAGTATCCAGTACCAGGGCGAAGGCGCCGAGCAGGTCTACCTGAAGACCTTCGACACCACCTTTCATGGCCTGGAAGAGCGGGGCCGCCTGTTCGAACTGGACCCGATGGTGACCTCCTATCGGCAAGCGGCCCAGCAGTCCTTGCAATTGGCGCGAATCCAGCAGTTGAGCGAATACGACTTTCACCTGGAGTACCAGCCGCAGGTGGACAAGGACAGTGGCCGTTGCACCGGGTGCGAGGCGTTGATCCGCGCTCGGGACCGCGATGGCCAGGTGCGCTCGCCCTGGGAGTTGCTGCAGTGGCTGGGGCAGGCCAGGTTGATGCCCGAGGTGGATTTCTGGGTCGCTTCCCAGGCGGTACGCCAGCATCAGGCCTGGCGTCGCGAGGGCTTCGAGCTGCCGATCACGATCAATATCTCCAGTGCCACCCTGGCGTCGGCGGAGCATGGTCGGCGCCTGCTGGAGATCCTTGCCCGAGCTGGTGGCCAGGTGTCGGTGGAAATCACCGAGGATGCCCTGGTGGGCGATGCGCTGTTGACCCAGCGCTGGATCGGGCAACTGCATGCGCTGGGGGCACGGGTCTACATCGATGATTTCGGTACCGGTTTTTCCGCCTTGAGCTATTTGCACCAGTTTGCGGTGGATGGGATCAAGATCGACCGCAGCTTCGTTCTTGCCCAATGCGAGCCCAAGGGTGCACTGGTACTCAATGGCCTGCTGCGTTTTTGCGAGACCCTGGATCTCAAGGTGGTGGTGGAGGGCGTGGAGACAGGCGAGCAGCTGGATTTCCTGCATTCAAGCTCGGAGTTGGTGATCCAGGGGTGGTACTACAGCAAGTCGCTGCCCGCCCGGCAGCTCCCCGAGTTCGTCAAGCAGCGGGCGCAGGATGCCATGGCGGCCCGCGGTACGTGAGCGGGCGCGTTATCGCCTGGCGACAGCTCTGGCCCAGGCACTGGCCATTTTGGACTACGCTTGCCGTCTTAGCCGCGAATGGAGTCAGCTATGTTGTACCCAAGCAAACCGAACAATGAGGCCCTGCGAATCCAGACCCTGCGGGCGCTCAATGTCCTCGACACGCCGCCGGAGGAACGGTTCGACCGCCTGACCCGCCTGGCCAAGCGCCTGTTCAACGTGCCTATCGCCCTGGTCAGCCTGGTGGATGGCGATCGCCAGTGGTTCAAGTCCTGCATGGGCCTGGAGGCCAGCGAGACGGCGCGGGATATCTCGTTTTGCGGGCACGCGATCCTTGGCGACCAGATCCTCACGGTCTGCGATGCCGAACAGGACATGCGTTTCCATGACAATCCGCTGGTGGTGGGCGACCCCGGGATCCGCTTCTACGCCGGTTGCCCGCTGACGGTGGCCAACGGCAGCAAGCTGGGCACCTTGTGCCTGATCGACGTCAAGCCCCGGGACCTGGACGACGAGGAACGGGCGCTGCTGCGGGACCTGGCGCGCATGGCCGAGCAGGAGCTGGCGGCCGTGCAGATGGCCAGCATGGATGAGCTGACCCTGCTGTCCAACCGCCGTGGTTTCGAGGCCCTGGCCCGGCACGCGCTGGGCGTCTGCAGGCGCCTGGAGAAACCGGCGACGCTGCTGTTCTTCGATCTCAATGATTTCAAGCAGATCAACGACACCTATGGCCATGCCGAGGGCGACGGGGCATTGAAGACCTTCGCCGATGTGCTGCGTATCGCCTTTCGTGAGAGCGATGTGATCGGCCGCTTGGGCGGCGATGAGTTCGTGGCGTTGTTGACCGCCGCCGATCATGTGGAAACCTCGAACATCATGGCCCGATTGCGCGAGATCCTCGATGAACGCAACGCCACGTTGAAGCGCGGCTACGACATTCGCTTCAGCGTTGGCCAGATCGAATACAACGCCGAGCGCCATCCGGACGTGGAGGCGCTGCTGGCCGATGCCGACAAGGCGATGTACCTGCAAAAGCAGGCCAGCAAGCGCCAGCATCGAGACTGATCGGCAGGCAGTGGCTCAGGCCCCGGAGCCTGGTTTGAGTCGCGTCAGGCAGCGTCTTGGGATGTTGCCCTGATAGTAGGTACTGACCAGGAATTTCCCGGGCTTGTTGACCTTGAGATTGAGGAATTCATCACCGCAGGCGGGAAATCGCTCGACGAACTCGCCCTGCGTCGGGTCGTAGATGAACACCCGGTGGATCGTGTAAGTACCCATCCCATCATCGACATGCCAGATGGCGAAGTCGCCGGCCCCATCGAAGTTGAAATCGTCGAGCTCGATGTGCAGTGGCTTTTCGGCCTGCACCCGCAGTTCTCTGGATTGGGTGTGACCGTTGCGTTGTACTTCCAGGTTGACCTGCTGGCCATGCAGGGCAAGCGTGACGGTGCTGTGCTTGTCCGGCTGGAAAGTCATCGGTTGGGCCTGGACGCTCATTGCGAAAAGACCGCCCAGGGCCATCATGGTCCATTGTTTGTCATGCATGGATTTGGCATCTCCGGTGATGAGGCAGGGCCTCGTCACCGGTCTCCTGTCAGGGGTTATCCGGCGTTTGCCGGTACCAGGAACGCGGCTTCCAGCAATTGCCGGGTGTAAGGGTGTTGCGGCGCGTCGAAGATCTGCCGGGCGTCGCCTTGTTCCACCACCTGGCCGTGCTTGATCACCATCAGTTGGTGGCTCAGGGCCTTGACCACCGCCAGGTCGTGGCTGATGAACAGGTAGGTCAGGTTGTACTTGCCTTGCAGCCTGCGCAGCAGCTCCACCACCTGGCGCTGGACGGTGCGGTCCAGGGCCGAGGTCGGTTCGTCCAGCAGGATCAGCCGGGGCTTGAGCACCAGGGCCCGGGCGATGGCGATGCGCTGGCGTTGGCCGCCGGAAAACTCGTGGGGGTAGCGGTGGCGGGTCTGCGGGTCCAGGCCCACTTCCTCGAGCGCCGCGATGATCGCCTGTTCTTGTTCCTGCAGGGTGCCAATCCCATGGATGCGCAAGCCCTCGCCAACGATCTGGCTTACGCTCATGCGTGGGCTGAGGCTGCCGAAGGGGTCCTGGAACACCACCTGCATTTCTCGCCGTAGCGGTCGTACCTGTTGCTGGGACAGGCAGTCCAGCTGCCGGCCTTCGAAGCGGATCAGGCCCTGGCTGGCGATCAGCCGCAGGATCGCCAGGCCCAGGGTCGACTTGCCCGAGCCGCTCTCGCCGACGATGCCCAGGGTCTGGCCCTGGGGCAGGCTGAAATGGATGCCGTCCACCGCCTTGAGGTGATCCACGGTGCGGCGCAGCAGGCCCTTCTTGATCGGGAACCAGACCTTGAGGTCATTCACTTCCAGCAGTGGCGCGCCGACCTGGCTGGCGACTGGCAGGCCACTGGGCTCGGCGGCCAGCAGTTCCCGGGTATAGGGATGCTGCGGGGCCCGGAACAGCTCTTCGCAGGGCGCCTGCTCGACGATGCGGCCCTTCTGCATGACGCAGACCCGATGGGCGATGCGCCGCACCAGGTTGAGGTCGTGGCTGATCAGCAGCAGGGCCATGCCCAGGCGCGTCTGCAGTTCCTTGAGCAACTGCAGGATCTTCAACTGCACGGTGACGTCGAGCGCCGTGGTCGGTTCGTCGGCGATCAGCAGTTCCGGCTCGCAGGCCAGGGCCATGGCGATCATCACCCGTTGGCGCTGGCCGCCGGACAGCTCGTGGGGCAGGGCCTTGAGGCGCTTGCGCGGCTCGGGGATGCCCACCAGCTCCAGCAGTTCCAGGGTGCGCCGGGTGGCGACCTTGCCGGTCAGGCCCTTGTGGATCGCCAGCACCTCGTTGATCTGCTTTTCGATGGTGTGCAGCGGGTTCAGCGAGGTCATGGGCTCCTGGAAGATCATGGCGATGCGGTTGCCACGAATGTGCCGGATGCTCTTTTCCTTCAGGGTCAGCAAATCGTGCCCGGCATAGTTGATGCTGCCCGACGGGTGCTGGGCCAGCGGGTAGGGCAACAGGCGCAGGATGGAGTGGGCGGTGACCGACTTGCCCGACCCGCTTTCGCCCACCAGGGCCAGGGTCTCGCCGCGCTTGATGTCGAAACTGAGGCCTTCGACCACGCGCTGGCGCTGTTGGCCGGCGACGAATTCCACCGCCAGGTCGCGGACTTCGATCAGGTTGTCCTGGGTCATGTCATTTCCTCGGGTCGAAGGCATCGCGGGCGGATTCACCGATGAACACCAGCAGGCTGAGCATCAGGGCCAGCACGGCGAAGGCGCTCATGCCCAGCCAGGGCGCCTGCAGGTTGGACTTGCCCTGGGCCACCAGCTCGCCCAGGGATGGTGCGCCGGGAGGCAGGCCGAAGCCGAGGAAGTCCAGGGCGGTGAGGGTGCCGATGGCGCCGGTGAGGATGAACGGCATGAAGGTCATGGTCGAGACCATGGCGTTGGGCAGGATGTGACGGAACATGATGGCGCCGTTCTGCATCCCCAGGGCCCGGGCCGCGCGCACGTATTCCAGGTTGCGCCCGCGCAGGAATTCGGCGCGCACCACGTCCACCAGGCTCATCCAGGAAAACAGCAGCATGATGCCCAGCAGCCACCAGAAGTTGGGCTGCACGAAGCTGGCGAGGATGATCAGCAGGTAAAGCACCGGCAGCCCGGACCACATCTCCAGGAAGCGCTGGCCCGCCAGGTCCACCCAGCCACCGTAGAAACCCTGGAGGGCGCCGGCGGTGACGCCGATGATCGAACTGAGGATGGTCAGGGTCAGGGCGAACAGCACCGACACCCGGAAGCCGTAGATGATCCGCGCCAGGACGTCGCGGCCCTGGTCGTCGGTGCCCAGCAGGTTGTCGCTGGAGGGCGGCGCCGGGGCTGGCACCCGCAGGTCGTAGTTGATGCTCTGGTAGCTGAAGGGAATCGGCGCCCAGAGCACCCAGGCATCCTTCTGCGCCAGCAGTTCGCGGATGTACGGGCTCTTGTAGTTGGCTTCCAGGGGGAATTCGCCGCCGAAGGTGGTTTCCGGGTAGCGCTTGAGCGCCGGGAAATACCAGCCGCCGTCGTAATGCACCACCAGGGGCTTGTCGTTGGCGATCAACTCGGCGCCCAGGCTCAGGACGAACAGCACCAGGAACAGCCACAGCGACCACCAGCCGCGCTTGTTGGCCTTGAAGCGCTCGAAGCGCCGGCGATTGAGGGGGGACAGGTTCATCTCAATGCTCCCGGCTGTCGAAGTCGATGCGTGGGTCGACCAGGGTGTAGGTCAGGTCGCCGATCAGTTTCACCACCAGGCCCAGCAGGGTGAAGATGAACAGCGTGCCGAACACCACCGGGTAGTCGCGGTTGATCGCGGCCTCGAAGCTCATCAGGCCCAGGCCGTCCAGGGAAAAGATCACTTCCACCAGCAAGGACCCGGTGAAGAAGATGCCGATGAAGGCCGACGGGAAGCCGGCGATCACCAGCAGCATGGCGTTGCGGAACACATGGCCATAGAGCACCCGGCGCTGGGTCAGGCCCTTGGCCTTGGCGGTGATCACGTACTGCTTGTTGATCTCGTCGAGGAAGCTGTTCTTGGTCAGCAGGGTCATGGTGGCGAAGTGGCCGATCACCAGGGCCGTGACCGGCAGCGCCAGGTGCCAGAAGTAGTCGAGCACCTGGCGCCCCAGGCTCAGTTGCTCGAAGTCGCTGGAGGTCAGGCCGCGCAGGGGAAACCAGTTGAGGTAGCTGCCACCGGCGAACACCACGATCAGCAGGATGGCGAACAGGAATGCCGGAATCGCGTAGCCGATGATGATCGCCGAGCTGGTCCAGACGTCGAAGTGGCTACCGTGGCGGGTGGCCTTGGCGATCCCCAGGGGGATCGACACCAGGTACATGATCAGGGTGCTCCACAACCCGAGGGAGATCGAGACCGGCATCTTTTCCTTGATCAGGTCCACCACCTTGGCATCGCGGAAGAAACTGTCGCCGAAGTCCAGGGTGGCGTAGTTCTTGATCATGATCCACAGGCGTTCCGGCGCCGACTTGTCGAAGCCGTACATGTGCTCGATTTCCTTGATCAGCGCCGGGTCCAGGCCCTGGGCGCCACGGTAGCTGGATCCGGCCACCGAGACCTCGGCGCCACCGCCGGCGATGCGGCTGGTGGCGCCGTCGAAGCCTTCGAGCTTGGCGATCATCTGCTCCACCGGCCCGCCCGGGGCGGCCTGGATGATCACGAAGTTGATCAGCAGGATGCCCAGCAGGGTCGGGATGATCAGCAACAGGCGGCGAACGATATAGGCCAGCATCTCATTGCACCGCTTCGGCCGCGGCCGCCTGGTTGTCCGGCGCCGGTTCCACGGCGGGCTTGGCATCGGGCTTGATCCACCAGGTATTGACCCCGATGTCGTACTTGGGCGCGACCTGCGGGTGGCCGATGTGGTCCCAGTGGGCCACGCGCCAGGTCTTGATGTGCCAGTTGGGGATCACGTAGTAGCCCCATTGCAGGACCCGGTCCAGGGCCTTGGCATGGGCCACCAGGCTGGCCCGGGAGTCGGCGTTGATCAGGCTCTCCACCAACCGGTCGATGGCCGGGTCCTTGAGGCCGATGTAGTTGCGGCTGCCGGGCTTGTCGGCGCTGCTGGACATCCAGAACTCACGCTGCTCGTTACCCGGGGAGTTGGACTGCGGGAAGCTGCCGACGATCATGTCGAAGTCCCGCGAGCGGACCCGGGTGATGTACTGGGACACGTCCACCCGGCGGATCACCAGGTCGATCCCCAGGTCGGCGAGGTTGCGCTTGAACGGCAGCAGCACGCGCTCGAACTCGGTCTGGGCCAGCAGGAACTCGAGCACCACCGGCTTGCCCTGGGCGTCCACCATCTTGTCGTCGACGATGTGCCAGCCGGCCTCCTGCAGCAGCTGGTAGGCCTGGCGCTGTTGGGCGCGGATCATGCCACTGCCGTCGCACAGGGCCGGGGCGAAGGCCTGGGTGAACACCTGCTCGGGAATCTGCCCGCGCAAAGGTTCGAGGATCGCCAGCTCGTCCGGGCCTGGCAGGCCGGTGGCGGCCATCTCCGAGTTCTCGAAGTAGCTGCGGGTGCGGGTATAGGCGCCGTTGAACAGCTGCTTGTTGCTCCATTCGAAGTCCAGCAGCAGGCTCAGGGCATGGCGCACCCGCACGTCCTGGAACAGCGGGCGCCGGGTGTTGAAGACGAAACCCTGCATGCCGGTGGGGTTGCCGTTGGGGATCTGCTCCTTGATCAGCCGGCCCTGGGCCACGGCCGGGACGTTGTAGGCATTGGCCCAGTTCTTCGCGCTCATTTCCAGCCAGTAGTCGAACTGGCCGGCCTTGAGGGCTTCCAGGGCCACGGTGTTGTCGCGGTAGTAGTCGCTGGTGATGGTGTCGAAGTTGTAGAAGCCACGATTGACCGGCAGGTCGCGGGCCCAGTAGTCCTTGACCCGCTCATAGCGGATCGAGCGTCCGGCCTTGACCTCGGTCACCCGGTAGGGGCCGCTGCCCAGGGGCACTTCGAGGTTGCTCTTGGCGAAGTCGCGGTGTTCCCACCAGTGCTTGGGCAGGATCGTCAGCTGGCCGAGGATCAGCGGCAGCTCGCGGTTGTTGCTGTGCTTGAACTTGAACAGGACCCGCAGCGGGTCTTCGGCGATCACCTGCTCGACATCGGCGTAATAGCCGCGATACAGCGGCGAGCCGGCGCTGGTCAGGGTCTGGAAGCTGAACACCACATCCTCGGCGCGCAGCGGGTGGCCATCGTTGAAGCGTGCCTCGGGCCGCAGGTAGAAACGTACCCAGCTGTTGTCCGGCGCTTTTTCGATCCGCCCGGCCACCAGGCCGTACTCAGTGAAGGGTTCGTCCAGGCTCTGGGCCATCAGGGTGTCGTACACCAGGCCGATGTTGCTCTCCGGCACGCCCTTGCTGATGAACGGGTTGAGGCTGTCGAAGCTGCCGAAACCGGCCATTCGGAAGGTCCCGCCCTTGGGGGCGTCGGGCTTGACGAAGTCGAAGTGCTGGAAACCCGCCGGGTATTTCGGCGCTTCGCCGTAGAGGGTCACGGCATGTTGTGGCGTGGCCTGGGCGCAGCAGGCGATGACGCCGAGCAACACGCCGCTGGTGCGCAGGAGCAGGGCACGCAGGGGCATCATTGGGTGGTCTCCAAGGACTTCAGCCACCAGGCGCCGAGACCCAGGGTATAGGGCGGCGTGGTGACGAAGGCGAACCGGTTACGGTAGGCCAGGCGGTGATAGTTGAGGTACCAGTTGGGAATCATGTAGTGCTGCCACAGTAGCACCCGGTCCAGGGCACGGCCGGCGGCCAGCTGGTCGTCGCGGCTCTGGGCCGCCAGGAGCTGCTCCAGCAGGTGATCGACGATGGGGTTGTCGATGCCCGCATAGTTCTTGCTGCCCTTGACCGCTACCTGGCTGGAGTGGAAGTACTGCCATTGCTCCAGGCCCGGGCTCAGGGTCTGGTTGAGGGTCATGAGGATCATGTCGTAGTCGAACTGGTCCAGGCGCTGCTTGTATTGCGCGCGGTCGACGGTGCGCAGGCGCGCGTCGATGCCGATGCTGGCCAGGTTCTCCACGTAGGGCTGGAGGATGCGCTCCAGGTTGGGGTTGACCAGCATCAGTTCGAACCGCAGCGGTTGCCCGGCACTGTTCTGCAGGCGCTGGCCGTCGAGCTTCCAGCCCGCCTCGCCCAGCAGGCCAAGGGCCCGGCGCAGGGTCTGGCGCGGGATGCCGCGGCCATCGGTACTCGGCAAGCTGAAGGGCTGGGTGAAGAGGCTGGCGGGCAACTGCTCGCGATAGGGTGAAAGCAACAGCCATTCGCGGCCCTGGGGCACGCCCGTGGCGCAGAACTCGCTATTGGGGTAGTAGCTCAGGGCGCGCTGGTAGGCGCCGCTGAACAGCGCGCGGTTGGTCCACTGGAAGTCGAACATCATGCCCAGGGCCTCACGTACCCGCGCATCGGCGAAAGTCGCGCGCCGGGTGTTCATGAACAGGCCCTGGGTCTGGGTGGGGATCTGGTGCGCCACCTGGGCCTTGATCACCTCGCCACGGCGTACCGCCGGGAAGTCGTAGCCGCTGGCCCAGTTCTTGGCCTGGTGCTCGATGTAGATATCGAACTCACCGGCCTTGAAGGCCTCGAACGCCACGTCGCTGTCGCGGTAGAACTCCACTTCGACCCGGTCGAAGTTGGCGAACCCGCGGTTGACCGGCAAGTCCTTGCCCCAATAGTCCTTGACCCGCTCGAACACCAGCTGGCGGCCCGGCTGCACCTGGGTGATGCGATAGGGGCCGCTGCCCAGGGGCGGGGTGAAGGTGGTGGCCTTGAAGTCGCGGTCCTTCCAGTAATGCTGGGGCAATACCGGCATTTCCCCCAGGCGCAGGATCAGCAGCGGGTTGCCGGCGCGCTTGAGCACGAAGCGGATACGCTGCGGGCCGAGGATGTCGACCCGTTGCACTTCCTGCAGGTTGGTGCGGTATTGCGGATGGCCTTCCTTGAGCAGCAGGCGGTAGGAGAACGCCACGTCCCGGGCGGTGATCGGCATGCCGTCGTGGAAGCGGGCCTCGGGGCGCAAGTTGAACACCACCCAGCTGCGATCCTCGCTGTACTCCACCGAGCGGGCGATCAGGCCGTAGCTGGAGGTGGGTTCGTCGCCGGAGGGCGCATAGAGGCCTGTGCCCACCATCAGCGGCTCGTTGAGCTCGTTGACCCCGTATTGCAGGAAGTTCGGCGTGGCCACCGGGCTGGTGCCCTTGAAGGTGTAGGGGTTGAGGGTGTCGAAGGTGCCGAAGGCCATGACCCGCAAGGTGCCGCCCTTGGGCGCGGCGGGGTTGACCCAGTCGAAGTGGGTGAAGCGGGCCGGGTACTTGAGCGTGCCGAACTGCGCATAGCCATGACTCTCGATGAGCGTCGCGCTAGCGGGAAAGCTCAAGGCCAGGCTGATGAGGAGCGGGAGCAGGAGACGCATCGAGTCAGAGATCCGATCCAGGCGGCTTGGGCTATGTGTCCGGTACAGTAACAGCTTGTATCGGCAGGAAAAAGCTCGTTCTGGCGGGACGCGCGGATGGCTCCGGAGCGGGGCGTGTCGGTATTGCCGGGTGCCCAGGGAAGCTCAGGCGCAGGGCTTGCCGGTGCTGGCACCGGCAGGCCCCGTCGGCACTCAGTGCGGCAGGTAGACGGTGAGCGTCTGGCCCGGCTTGAGGGCCTGGCCGGCCCGTGGGTTCCAGCGCTTGAGGTGCTGCATCTCGACGTTGAAACGCTTGGCCACCATGTACAGCGAATCGCCTTGCTTGACCTTGTACTGGGTCGACTTGCGTTTCTCGGTAGCGGCCACGGTGGTCTTCTTGCCGACGGCCTGGCGCGCGTCCTGCAGGACCAGGGTCTGGCCGACCTTGAGGTTCTTGCCGCTGAGCTTGTTCCAGCGCTGCAGGTCCTGGACCCCGACCTTGTTGGCCTTGGCGATCAGCGCCAGGTTGTCGCCGCGCTTGACCCGGTAGACCCGCTTGCGCAGCGAGTCGCGGCCTTCATCGCTGGCGAACGCAGCCTTGAGCGAACGCTTGCTGATCAGTTCCTCGGGTTTCATGGTCGACAGGCTGGTGGTCAGCAACTGAGCCTTGGAGGTCGGCACCAGCAGGTGTTGCGGACCGTCGATGGTGGTGCGCTGCTTGAACGCCGGGTTGAGCTGGAATAGCTCGTCCTCATCGATGTTGGCCACCGCCGCGACCTTGGACAGGTCCATGCGCTGGTTGATCTCCACCACCTGGAAGTAGGGCTCGTTGGCGATGGGGTTGAGGTTGATGCCGTAGGCCTCGGGGGCCAGCACCACCTGGGACAGGGCCAGCAGCTTGGGCACGTAGGCCTGGGTTTCCGATGGCAGCGGCAGGTTCCAGTAGTCGGTGGGCAGCCCCAGCTTCTCGTTGCGCTCGATGGCCCGGCTCACGGTGCCTTCGCCGGCGTTGTAGGCCGCCAGGGCCAGCAGCCAGTCGCCGTTGAACATGTCATGCAGGCGGGTCAGGTAGTCCATGGCCGCGGTGGTCGAGGCGGTGATGTCGCGGCGGCCATCGTAGAAGCGGGTCTGGCGCAGGTTGAAGGAGCGGCCGGTGGCCGGGACGAATTGCCACAGGCCCACGGCATCGGCTCGGGAATAGGCCAGCGGGTTGTAGGCACTTTCGATCACCGGCAGCAGGGCCAGCTCCAGCGGCATGTTGCGCTCTTCAAGACGCTCGACGATGTAGTGGATATAAAGGCTGCCGCGCTCGCTGGCGTTCTGCAGGAAGGACGGATTGCTGGCGAACCACAGGCGTTGTTGTTCGATACGCGGGTTGACGCCCAGGTTTTCTTGCAACTGGAAGCCCTGGCGCATGCGCTCCCAGACGTCCTGGGGTACTTGCGGGCTGGGCTGTTTGCCGAGCCAGATGGGTTTCTGCTTGATGCGGGCGTTGAGATTCGGAGTGTGTGTCGCTTCAGTCTGCGGGACGTGACCGGTGCTTTGGCAGCCCGCAAGAGTCGCCGACACAGCTACCGCGATGGCCTGGGCCAAGCGCGTCAATGCGTCTGAACTGATGGCGTAACGAATAAATGACGACATTGGCTGGAAGTCAGTTCCGGGCAAAAATGTCGGGCGATTCTAGAAAGCACCCGAAGAGCGGTCAACCATTCAGAATTTCTATGCCAATGCCGGGGTCTCTTAGAATTTATCTTTCCAGGCTCTCAACGCCGCAAAGACCGCACTCTGCGACGGGGTATCCCGGCCGTTCCGTTCGTCTGCTTTTTGTTTAACAGATGTTTCACCCGTACGCAGGAATGGGTTGGTCAGCCTCTCCAGGGCCAGGGTCGATGGCAGGGTCATGACGCCTTGCTCACGCATTTGCACTACCTTCTCCAGGCGCTGGGCGATGTCCGGGTTGTCCGGCTCCACGGCCTGGGCGAAGCGCAGGTTGCCCAAGGTGTATTCGTGGGTGCAGTAGACCAGGGTGTCGTCCGGCAGCGCCGCGAGGCGGCCCAGGGACTGGTGCATCTGTTCGGCGGTGCCCTCGAACAGGCGACCGCAACCGGCGGCGAACAGGGTGTCGCCACAGAACAGCAGGCCCCGGTGGTAGTAGGCGATGTGCCCCAGGGTATGGCCGGGCACCGCCAGGACCTGGAAGTCCCAGCCGAGGATGTTGAGCTGGTCTTCGTCGTCCAGGGCCACATCGCGAGCGGGGATCTTCTCCCGGGCCGGGCCATAGACCCTGGCGCCGCTATGCTGTTTCAAGCGCTCGATGCCGCCGACGTGGTCGTGGTGGTGATGGGTCGCCAGGATGTCGCTCAGGCGCCAGTCCGGGTGTTGTTCCAGCCAGGCCAGTACCGGTGCCGCATCCCCCGGGTCGACGACGGCGCAGCGTTGGCTGCGATGATCTTGTAACAACCAGATGTAGTTGTCGGTGAAGGCGGGCAGGGCACTGATCTGTATCATCTTCGGATTCGCCAAGGGGAAAACAATGGCGCATCTTAGAACTTCCTGGCGTGTTGGAGAATGCAATGACCGATAAAGCCTTCGCTCAGGCAGATCCCGACTGGCTGGCCCTGATCAGCACGGCCCGGGACTGGCTGTCCGGGCCGCTGGGGCAATTCCTGCTGGATGAAGAGCGGCGCATGCTCGAAGAGGAGCTGGGACGGTTTTTCGGCGGTTACCTGGTGCACTACGGCCCTTCGGCGCAGACCCCGCCGCCGGCGCCCCAGGTCCAGCGCAACGTTCGCCTGGGAGCGCCGCTGCCGGGGGTGGAGATTGTCTGCGAGGAGCAGGCCTGGCCCCTGAGCGAACATGCTGCCGATGTAGTGGTGCTGCAGCATGGCCTGGATTTCTCGCTGTCGCCCCATGGCTTGCTGCGCGAGGCGGCCAGCAGCGTGCGTCCGGGAGGCCACCTGCTGATCGTCGGGATCAATCCCTGGAGCACCTGGGGCTTGCGCCGGGTATTCGCCCACGACGGCTTGCGCCAGGCCCGTTGTATCGCACCCTCGCGCGTCGGCGACTGGCTCAACCTGCTGGGCTTCGCGCTGGAGAAACGGCGCTTCGGGTGCTATCGTCCGCCGCTTGCTTCGCCAGCATGGCAGGCGCGGCTGGCCGGTTGGGAACGCGGGGCCGGCGAATGGCAGCTATCGGGGGGCGGTTTCTACCTGCTGGTGGCGCGCAAGATCGCCGTGGGCCTGCGCCCGGTACGCCAGGTCCGGCGCGAGCCGGTGGGCAAGCTGGTGCCGCTGCCCATGGCCAAGGTCAACCGGCGCAACAGCGAGCCCTGACCCGCTGCTGCAACCCTCTCTTTATATAGATCGGCCGGGCTTGCCCGGCCTTGGCCCTGTCGGCGGTGGCTGGCGGGGCGATGGCAATTTCTGATGGAAGGCGTGGATGAGCGATAGCGTAGAAATCTTTACCGACGGTGCCTGCAAGGGCAATCCCGGCCCGGGTGGCTGGGGCGCGCTGCTGGTGTGCAAGGGCGTCGAGAAGGAACTCTGGGGGGGAGAGGCCAATACCACCAACAACCGCATGGAGCTGCTGGCGGCGATTCGCGGCCTGCAGGAACTCAAGCGCCAGTGCGACGTACAGCTGATCACCGACTCGCAGTACGTGATGAAGGGCATCACCGAGTGGATGGTCAACTGGAAGAAGCGCGGCTGGAAGACCGCTACCAAGGAGCCAGTGAAGAATGCCGACCTGTGGCAACAGCTGGACGAGCAGGTCAACCGGCATCAGGTCACCTGGAAATGGGTGCGCGGCCATACCGGCCACCATGGCAACGAGCGGGCCGACCAGTTGGCCAACCGTGGCGTGGACGAGGTCCGTGGCAGCAAGGGCTGATGGCTGTCGTCCTGCCGTTCAATGCATTCATGTGCGCTGGGCCGGTCTTGCCGCCCCCGTGCGCAGTCCCCGGGCGGGGCGTGCTAAAATCCCGCTCTTTGCCAGATTGAGAACTGACCACTGATGGCCAACAGATCTATTGTCCTCGATACCGAAACCACCGGTATGCCGGTGACCGACGGCCACCGGATCATTGAAATCGGTGGCGTCGAGTTGATTGGCCGACGCCTGACCGGGCGTCATTTCCACGTCTACCTGCAACCTGATCGCGAGAGCGACGAGGGCGCCATCGGCGTCCATGGCATCACCAACGAATTTTTGGTGGGCAAGCCGCGTTTCGCCGAAGTGGCCGATGAGTTCTTCGAATTCATCAAGGGCGCACAGCTGATCATCCACAACGCGGCGTTCGACGTTGGCTTCATCAACAACGAATTCGCCTTGCTGGGCCAGCATGAGCGGGCGGATATCACCCAGCACTGCAGCATCCTCGATACCTTGCTGATGGCCCGCGAGCGGCACCCGGGCCAACGCAACAGCCTCGACGCCTTGTGCAAGCGCTATGGCGTCGACAACTCCGGCCGTGAGTTGCACGGCGCCCTGCTCGACTCGGAGATCCTCGCCGACGTCTACCTGACCATGACCGGCGGCCAGACCAGCCTGTCCCTGGCCGGCAATGGCGCCGATGGCGGGGCGGGCGAGGGTCGTGCCCAGGCCTCGGCGATCCGGCGCCTGTCGGCCGATCGGCCACGCGGACGGATCATCATGGCCAACGAGGCGGAACTGGCCGAGCACCAGGCCCGCCTGGAAGCCATCGCCAAATCCGCTGGCGGCCCGGCGCTCTGGACTCAACTGCTCGACACCCAGCATTGATCCTGTAGCCGCTGTCGCAGCCTCTCGGGCCCGGCGGCGGCTCCAGCCGGTTGTTGTTCCAGTGCGACGTTTTGTTACAGGGTGTCCCCAGCCGGGGTGACACGCCAGCCGTGCAGCTTCTACCCTGAGTCCATTGGCGGGGCTTACCCGTCGTCTCAGGACTTGTCGCCCCATGTATAAAGACCTGCAGTTCCCGATCCTGATCGTGCACCGTGATATCAAGGCCGACACGGTCGCGGGGGACCGGGTGCGGGGCATCGCCCGGGAGCTGGAAAAGGATGGCTTCAGCATCTTTTCCGCAGTGGACTATGCCGAGGGCCGGTTGGTGGCCTCCACCCATCACGGCCTGGCCTGCATGCTGATCGCCGCCGAGGGGGCGGGGGAGAACACCCACCTGTTGCAGAACATGGTGGAGTTGATTCGCCTGGCCCGGGTCCGGGCGCCGCTGTTGCCGATCTTCGCCCTGGGCGAGCAGGTGACCCTGGAAAACGCCCCCGCCGATGCCATGAGCGAACTCAATCAGTTGCGCGGCATCCTCTACCTGTTCGAAGACACCGTGCCATTCCTGGCCCGGCAAGTGGCCCGCGCCGCCCGGGGTTACCTGGATGGCCTGCTGCCACCCTTCTTCAAGGCCCTGGTACAACACACCGCCGACTCCAACTATTCCTGGCACACCCCGGGTCACGGTGGTGGCGTGGCCTATCGCAAGAGCGCGGTGGGGCAGGCGTTCCACCAGTTCTTCGGCGAGAACACCCTGCGTTCGGACCTGTCGGTATCGGTGCCGGAGCTGGGCTCGCTGCTCGACCATACCGGGCCCCTGGCGGAAGCCGAGGCTCGCGCGGCGCGCAATTTCGGTGCCGACCACACCTTCTTCGTGATCAATGGCACCTCCACGGCCAACAAGATCGTCTGGCATTCCATGGTCGGCCGCGATGACCTGGTGCTGGTGGATCGCAACTGCCACAAATCGGTGCTGCACTCAATCATCATGACCGGGGCGATCCCACTGTACCTGTGCCCGGAGCGCAACGAACTGGGAATCATCGGCCCGATCCCGCTGGGCGAGTTCAGCGTCGAGTCGATCCAGGCCAAGATCGACGCCAGTCCGCTGACCCGTGGCCGGGCGCCCAAGGTCAAGCTGGCGGTGATCACCAACTCCACCTACGACGGCCTGTGCTACAACGCCGAGTTGATCAAGCAGAGCCTGGGCAACAGCGTCGAGGTGCTGCACTTCGACGAGGCCTGGTACGCCTATGCGGCGTTCCACGAGTTTTTCGCTGGGCGCTACGGCATGGGCACCTCGCGTTCGGCCGATAGCCCGCTGGTGTTCACCACCCACTCGACCCACAAGCTGCTGGCCGCCTTCAGCCAGGCGTCGATGATCCATGTGCAGGACGGTGGGGTCCGGCAACTGGATCGTGACCGCTTCAACGAAGCCTTCATGATGCACACCTCCACGTCCCCGCAGTACAGCATCATGGCTTCGCTGGACGTGGCCTCGGCCATGATGGAAGGCCCGGCCGGCCGCTCGCTGCTGCAAGAAATGTTCGACGAGGCCCTGAGCTTCCGCCGCGCCCTGGCCAACCTGCGGCAGAACATCGCCGCCGATGACTGGTGGTTCTCGGTCTGGCAACCGGAGCGGGTCGAGGGCATCGACCAGGTATGCACCGCCGACTGGCTGCTGGAGCCCGAGGGCGAGTGGCACGGCTTTGCCGGTGTCACCGATGACTACGTGTTGCTCGACCCGATCAAGGTGACCCTGGTCATGCCTGGGCTGACCGCGGGAGGGGCCTTGAGCGAGCACGGGATTCCGGCGGCGGTGGTCAGCAAGTTCCTCTGGGAGCGTGGGCTGGTGGTGGAGAAGACCGGCCTGTATTCGTTCCTGGTGCTGTTCTCCATGGGCATTACCAAGGGCAAGTGGAGCACCTTGCTCACCGAGTTGCTGGAGTTCAAGCGCAGCTACGACGCCAACGCCAGCCTGGCCAGTTGCCTGCCCAGCGTCGCCAGCCAGGACCCGCAGCGTTACCAGGGCATGGGCTTGCAAGACCTGTGCGACCAACTGCATGCCTGCTATCGGAGCAATGCCACCGCCAAGCACCTCAAGCGCATGTACACGGTGCTGCCGGAGGTGGCGATGAAACCCGCCGATGCCTATGACCACCTGGTGCGCGGCGATGTCGAGGCGGTGTCGATCGATCAGTTGCAGGGGCGCATCGCTGCCGTGATGCTGGTGCCCTATCCGCCGGGCATCCCATTGATCATGCCCGGCGAGCGCTTTACCGAGTCCACCCGTTCGATCATCGACTACCTGGCGTTCGCCCGGGATTTCGACAGTCGCTTCCCCGGGTTCGTCGCCGATGTGCACGGCCTGCAACATGAGGACCTGGACAACGGACGGCAGTACACCGTCGATTGCGTCCGGGAGTGAAGAGAGAGTGTCCATGCCGCCTGCAATCTGCCCGCCTCAGGGGCTCGCGGTCCGTGTTGCCGATGACGGTTTCGCGGCCTATATCAACGACAGCGACTTCAGTTTCCAGGTCGAAGCCTACGCCGAGGCCGAGCGCGGTGTGGCGGTGGCCAGTTGGCCGTTGCGCCAGGTCGCGCCTTATCGCAAGTGCTACGGCATCGACCCGGAGGAATTCAGCAGCTACCGCGATGCTCCGGACAGCGAGGTCTTCATGGCCTACCTGGATGAGCATCCGGTGGGGCATGTGGTGGTCAGTACCAACTGGAACGGCTATGGCCATATCGATGAACTGGCGGTACATGCCCCGGCGCGGCGCCATGGGGTGGCCAGGGCCCTGCTGGAGGTGGCGCAGTTCTGGAGCCGCAACAAGGGCCTGCCGGGGGTAATGCTGGAAACCCAGAACAACAACCTCGGTGCCTGCCGCTTGTACGAACGTTGCGGCTACGTGGTGGGCGGCGTGGATCACTTGCGCTATCGCGGCATCGACCCGCAGACCGCTGAAACGGCGATCTTCTGGTACCTGCTGTTCGCCGAAGAGCCAGCCTAGCCTGCCAGCAACGCCGTGGCTTGCTCGGCCAGCAACTCCAGCAGGGCATTGAGCAGGGGCGAGCTGTCGCTGCCGTGGCGGCGCAAGGCGTAGAGGGTGACGCCCACGGGTGGCGACAAGGGGCTGATGTCGAGCCCCGAGCCCCGGGCCCCGGCGGCGGTGAACGGGTCGACGATGGCCAGGCCTTCGCCGGCCTCCACCAGGCTGCGCATCATCTGGTAGGTCTGGACCCGGGTCTGGATCACCGGGCTGGGCCGCAGGTTCTGCAACTTGCCGGCCAGGGCCGCGCTCAGCGGGTCGTGTCCCTCCAGGCCCACCATGGCCTGGCCGGCCAGGTCCTGCAGGGACACGTATTTCTGCTTGGCCTGCAGCCAGCCATGGGGCGCCAGCAGGAACAGCTTGCCCTGGGCCAGGGCCTGGCTGTGGATGTCCGGATGTTCGGGGTCATGCAGGCTCAGGCCCAGGTCGCAATGGCGCAACAGCAGGCTGTCGATGATCTCTCGGGTGCTCTGGCATAGGAGGCTGCACGGCGTATCGGCGAAGCGCCGGCGCAGGGCGGCGATGCAGTGGGGCACCAATTGCTGGACCAAGGGGGCGGTGCCGACGATGCGCAGAGGCGGCGCCTGGTGGAACCTCAGGCTGTCGGCCAGGCGTTGCACGGGTTCGAAGGCGTCATAGACCCGGGTGATTGCACCCTGCAGCTCCCGCGCTTCGCGGGTGGCCTGCAAGCGTCCGCGCACACTGGCGAACAACATGAAGCCCAGCTGGCTTTCCGCATCGCGCAGCAGGGCCTCGACTTCGGCCACCGATAGCTGCAGCAATTGGGCGGCGGTGCCCAGGTGAGCGGTTTGCAGGAGCGCCTGAATCACTTCGATATGACGTAAACGCATGCTTGAAATCCATATCCAGCCGGTTAGGGACGCAAGCGTCGAATCCTACCCCAAGTCCGCGCCCGGAATCTGTAGCGGTTGTCGCAGGGGCAGGCCGGGGCGAATGCCCGGCGCGCAAGGAGGGGAGATCGCAGGTCAGGGAGTCACGGGGAAGTCGGGTTCGCGTACCAGGGTCACGTCCAGTTGCACCAGCAGGAAGTTGTTGTCGTCGAGCTTGCGTACCCGGTCACCGATGGCCAGGCGGTAGGTGGTCACGGGTTCCGCGCTGGCCTCGCCATCTTGCGCTGGCATGGATTCCTGGAATTCGTGGACGGAATACACCCGCCCCTCGGCATCTCTTGCATGGAACTGTCCGACAAGTACTTCTGCCATCTTTTTAGAGCCTCTGGAGATAGAACACGCAAATTTCGGTGTTGTAGACCCAGCTGGCGGGGCGGAAGTTTTGCCCAGGGGAAAAAATATTCGAGGGCGCCTGGCGCCGGGGTAGCAGAGTCCGCCTTGGCTCATCTATAACTAGCACTTCCCCCAAGCCAACGGTTGGAAACTCCAATGAGCAATGTCTACAAGGTCGCCGTACTGGTCGGCAGTTTGAGAAAGCAGTCCCTGAACCGCAAGGTTGCCTTGACCCTGGCTGAGCTGGCCCCGGCCAATCTCCAGCTGAACATTGTCGAGATCGGCGACTTGCCGTTCTACAACGAGGACATCGAGGCGACTCCCCCGGCCAGCTACGTGGCGTTCCGCCAACGGATCGTCGAGGCCGATGCGGTGCTGTTCGTGACCCCCGAGTACAACCGCTCGGTGCCGGCGGTGCTGAAGAATGCCATCGACGTCGGTTCGCGCCCCTACGGCAAGAACAACTGGAGCGGCAAGCCGGGAGCGGTGATCAGTGTGTCCCCGGGGGCCATCGGCGGTTTCGGCGCCAACCATCACTTGCGCCAGTCCCTGGTGTTCTTGAATGTGCCATGCATGCAGCAGCCCGAGGCCTACCTGGGCGGCGCCGGTTCCGCATTCGATGAGTCCGGCAAGCTGGCGGAGGCCACCCGGCCATTCCTCCAGGGGTTCATCAACGCCTTCGGCCAGTGGGTCGAGCAACAGAAGCGCACCTGAGTTCCCTCCAGTTCGGCGGTCCCGGCTTGCGAAATGGCGGGACCGTCGCTCCTCAAGCCCTACCCATGGGGCGTTGCCCGCGAGTCATGGATGCCTGCCAAGACATGCTGATTGCCCTAGCGATCTTCCTGCTGACCATCATCCTGGTGATCTGGCAGCCCCGGGGGCTGGGCGTGGGCTGGAGCGCGCTGGGCGGTGCGCTGCTGGCGCTGCTCTGCGGGGCAGTGCAGCTCGCCGATATCCCGGTGGTATGGCAGATCATCTGGAATGCCACCGGCACTTTCGTCGCCTTGATCATCATCAGCCTGTTGCTGGACGAGGCCGGCTTCTTCGCCTGGGCCGCGTTGCACGTGGCGCGCTGGGGGCAGGGCAAGGGCCGGAGGCTGTTTGCCTGGATGGTACTGCTCGGGGCACTGGTCTCGGCGTTGTTCGCCAACGATGGCGCGGCGCTGATCCTGACGCCCATCGTCATCTCCATGCTCCTGGCCTTGCGCTTTTCCAGGGCAGCCACCCTGGCCTTCGTCATGGGCGCCGGGTTCATCGCCGACACCGCGAGCCTGCCGCTGGTGGTGTCGAACCTGGTGAACATCGTTTCCGCCGACTTCTTCGGTATCGGTTTCAACCGCTACGCCGCGGTGATGCTGCCGGTGAACCTGGTAAGCGTCGTCGCCACCCTGGTGGTGTTGCTGTGGTTTTTTCGCCGGGATATTCCCCAGGCCTATGACCCCCGGCAACTGGCCGACCCGGCAAGCGCCATTCACGATCGCGGCACCTTTCTCGCCGGCTGGTGGGTGCTGTCGATCCTGCTGCTGGGCTGCTTCGCCCTGGAACCCCTGGGCATTCCCATCAGCGCCATTTCAGCGGGCTGCGCCTGCCTGTTGTTGAGCGTGGCTGCCCGGGGCCAGAGGATTTCCACGCGCAAGGTGCTCAAGGAGGCCCCGTGGCAGATCGTGCTGTTCTCCCTGGGCATGTACCTGGTGGTGTATGGCTTGCGCAATGCCGGGCTTACCGCGCACCTGGCCGGCTGGCTGGACGCTTTCGCCGCCGGCGGGGTCTGGGGTGCGGCGCTGGGCACCGGGCTGCTGGCAGCCGGCTTGTCGTCGGTGATGAACAATCTGCCGGCGGTGCTGGTCGGCGCCTTGTCCATCGACGCCAGCCAGGCCACGGGCGTGGTCAGGGAGGCGATGGTCTACGCCAACGTGATCGGCAGCGACCTGGGGCCCAAGATTACCCCCATAGGCAGCCTGGCGACCTTGCTCTGGCTGCATGTGCTGGACCGCAAGGGCATTCATGTCGGCTGGGGTTACTACCTGCGGGTCGGGCTCGTGCTGACCCTGCCGGTGTTGCTGGCGACCCTGGCGGCGCTGGCCCTGCGCCTGTTGCTCTGAGGCGGGCTAGGGCTGGGGTACGGCGGGCAGGTCGGGCCACTGGTCGGCTACCAGGAACAGGCGCTCGGCCTCGATCCAGTCGCCTTCGGCGCTCTCTTGCAGGCGCACCAGCAGTTGCGCCGGAGCTTGGGGATCCAGCTCGGCCAGCCATTGCTGCAACTGGGCGGCGCTCCAGGTGTGTTCGCCGGGGTAGCGCGCCGGGGCCAGCCAGGCATGCCGGGGCAGGGGCTGCCAGCGTCCCGGCGGACTCTTGCCGATGAACGCCGGCCAGTCGCGCTGATGCAGCCAGCGCCCGCGCAAGTGCTGCGGATGGGCGCCCAGGGGCGGGTCGGCATGGCCCGGCCAGGGATACAGCAGATAGCCGCCGAGCCACAGGTGGGCGCTGGGTTGGCCGACCTCCAGCGCCGCCAGGGTGGCGTGGCTTTCTTCCCGGGCCGAAAGCGGCAGCTGGTGCGCGGCCAGGTGGGCCAGCTTGCGGTCCAGGCGGTCGTGGCAGCCCGGGCCTAGCCATTGCGCGCTATCGCCGCCGGGCCCTTGCTGCGGGCCGAGGTAGAGCTTGATCGCCAGTTCCAGGTGGTGCACCCCGTCGCGGTCGCGCAGGAGCATGTCCAGCTCGCCCAGGGTATGGCCGTCACGGCGGATCGGCAGGTTGGCCGCCAATAGCTCCACTCCCGGGGCGTGCTGCACGGCGAACTGCCAGAGCCGCTCGTAGTACAGGCCCAGGCGCCGGGTCGGGCTGCGGCTGAGCCACTGGCGCAGTGCGCCGCTGTCCTGGTCCTGCACTTGTAGCCAGTGGGCCAGCCGTTGCGGCTCCAGGGTCCAGTCGCTGCCGGCCAGGGGGTGGCGTTGGGGCCAGGGCGTGGCGCTGAGCATTGGCGGGGCGAGGATCACCCAGGCCAGATCGCGCACTTCGGGCTGGCGTAGCTGGCGGGGGAGGTTGAGCAAATCGGCGAACGGGAGCATGTTGCGAGCATAGACGCAAACCGCGGCGGCTCGCGATAAATACCTGCCAC
>NZ_JBJJLO010000042.1:0-47888 GCF_046230915.1 Pseudomonas sp. KCJK8993 | reverse complement strand
TGTCGGTTACGGCAGCGATTGACCGTCCCGGTTCATATGCTTGGATACCGGGGGCTCTATCGAGGCTGACGCTTAAGTCGGGAAGCTATAGGAGACCAGACTCTTTGCGGGCTGAGACTTAGCAACCTGTGTGCCAAGCCTGAGAGTTCCGTAAATCAAGGCCTCCCGGAAAGGAGGGCTGTGGCAAATGCAGAAAAGCGGCAATGGTTTTCCGCGCATTCTTTACAAAGTGGCAACGGCGTTGCCGCTTTATTCAGGGATTGACCAGCATGTATGCCCGAAACAAGTAACCGCCCCGACATTCCTCCTTGCGCAGGAAAGCCAACGATCTCCTGATCGTTACGACCGACTATCCAGCGAGTCTGCGGGTGGCCGTAGAGACGGAGGTTGTCGCGCCCTTGCTGTGGCGATAACGGTGGGCGGGTGGCAGACATCAACGAGGAGATCCATCGAGGCGACCAAGGGTAAACGCCGCGCTCGTCCGGGTAACAGCAAGCAGCATTAGACGGCCGGTTTCTCCAGGTTTGTCCAAGGTTCGACGACCTTCGCCTGTGACTGGCTGTCACCAACCCCCTGGAAACCACTGGCGAGCGAGCTTGACTGTCACTCGAAGTGCAACCTGAGCTTCATTGCACTGTGCTTCCTGCTCTTCAGTCGTTGCAGGTCTATGCCAGCGAGGGGTAGCGGAAAGACCTTTCGCATAGGTCTTTTCAAACTCAGGGCTGGCCGCCTTGGCCAGTTGCATCGCCTTGGCGTAGTCAGTTTCGAGGTCATCGGGCAGCGCTTTACAAGCCAGCTTGGCTTGCTGATATCTAACGGCGTACATGTAGCCGTCCGTTGGTGCCTGGTCGTAGTTGTAAGGGGATGGCTGCGCAGCCAGGGTTGGGGCGATGAATAGCGCGCAGAGATACAAGCGTCCGTGCATGGGGCTGATGCCTCGAAAAATCGGCGGATTATACCCAGCTCGTCGGCGCTGCGGATCTCCCTGCACTAGCTCGTTGGAATGCATTGATAAAAGGCGGCGCCGGTTGGCTCATGATGTTGCTCCAGATCTGCGCCATCGCCGTGCGGGTGACAATCCAGTTGCTCGTTTGGAAAGACCATGCCCCTCTGGTAGGTTCGCTCCCAAAGTGGGAGGACCCGATGAAGTACAAGCGTTTTAAGGTAGTGATCCTGTACGTCGGTGCTGGCGCCATGGTCGTACAGGCGGGGCGGCATCTGGCGGGCGGTTTCACTGACCTCGACAATGCAGCGCCTGCCTTGTTCGCCCTGGGCATCGCTTATTACCTGGTCAGGCGCGCAAGATCCTGTGCGGGGTAGCAAGAGGGATGGGGCTATTGCGGCCCTCCTGGTTCAATCCCTGGGGATTGCCACGTAGCCTCGAGCGCCGGCTTGCCATTCACATCCCCAGGCCTGGCCATCTCTCCTTGATAGCGGTTGACCCCATTGGGCACGAGCCACTCCACGAGCCCAATCGGCGCAGGTGCACAGCTCACTGGGCTTGGCTTGGGTCGAGCTCTCAATACCTTGGCTCCTGATGGGCGCAAGCAGGGAGCAGGTGCGTGACGCCACTCAATGCGCATGGAAATGCATGCCGCCATCGACGGGTATCACCGCCCCGGTGATATAGCGAGCCAGGGGCGAGGCGAGGAATGCGACCACCGGGGCAACATCTTGCGGTTCGCCGAAGTAACCGATGGGGATATGACGGGCAATGAATGCCTGCCGGCTGTCTTGCGTTGGGTGCAACCTTTCCAGCACCTGGGCGCTGTTGATTCGGCCGGGGGCGATACAGTTGACCGTGACCCCCTCGGAGGCCACCTCGCATGACAACCCCTTGGCCCAGAGATGCAGGGCGCCTTTGGCGGCGGTAGCGGCGTTCAGCGATCGGGGTTCCATCGAGCCGCTGAGGTTGATGATGCGGCCCCATTGGCGTGCCCGCATTGTTGGCAGTACAGCCTGAGTCAGTCGTCGCGCCGCGGAGAAGTTGAGGGCAAAGGCTTCCTCCCAGTCGTCATCGCAAGCATAAAGCCCGGTGGGGCGGGCGCCGCCAGCGCAATTGACCAGGATGTCGATGCCACCCAAGACCCTGGCGGTTTCGGCAGCGACATGGGCGACATCGCTTGCATTCGTCACATCTGCGCTGAGGACAATCGGCGCGGCAGCCCCCGCGGCTTCGATATGGGCGGCAACCTCTTGCAAGCGATCAGACTGGCGCGCGGTGAGGGCGATGCGTACCCCCTCCCGGGCGAGCACCCGCGCAACGCCAGCCCCGATGCCGTTGCTGGCTCCAGAAATCAGGGCCGTACGGCCTGCCAGATTCAAATCCATGATTTTCTCCTGTGAGAGCGTTCAGCCGCTTCTGTGGCCGGGTGGCCTCTATCCGATCGGCTGAGCGCTTGCGGAGAGTTTATTGATTACCTCAAGGAGATAAACTTGCATCCAGTTGCATGACTTGGAACCAGGAGTTTCGAATGGATTTATTGGACAGCATGCGGGTGTACGTCCTGACGGTAGAGAAGGGCAGCCTGAGTGCCGCCGCCGTTGCCCTGGGTATCTCCGCGGCCATGGCTGGCAAGCACCTGCGCTCCCTCGAGGCACGCCTGGCCATGCAACTGCTCAAGCGGACGACGCGGCGCCAGCATCTGACGAGCTTCGGTGAGGACTACTATCTGCGCTGCAAGGAAATCCTGCGGTTGGTGGCCGAGACCGACGAGCAAGCCCAGCACCAGCATCTGGCGCCCGTGGGCAAGCTGCGGGTCACGGCGCCGGTGACCTTCGCAACAGACGCGTTGATGCCGGTCTTGTCGAGCTACATGGATCGTTATCCCGAGGTCCGGCTCGAGGTGGTGCTCTGCGACCGGGTCACGGACCTGGCGGAGGAGGGCTTCGAGGTAGCCATTCGCATTGGCGCGCTGCCGGAGGATGCGCCGCTGGTGGCCAGGCCCCTGGCCCCCTACCGGCTGATGATGTGCGCCTCTCCGGGCTACCTGGCGCGTCGGGGCATGCCGCGAAGAATGGAGGACTTGCTGCATCACGAATGCCTGTCGTTCAGTCCGACAGCATTCAACGACTGGCCCGGCGCCCGGGAAGAGCTGGCCCACCGAGCGCCATCGGCGCGGCTGCAGGTCAACAACGGCCAGGCGCTGCGTGTCGCTGCCCTGCATGGCCTGGGGATCGTCCTGCAACCTGCGTTCTTGTTGCAGGCGGATGTCCAGGCGGGCCGCCTGGTGCAGCTGTTTCCCGAGCAGAGCCTGCCGGGCCGCCCGGTGCATGCGGTTTACCTGCCGGATCGCTATCACTCGACCAGGCTGCGCAGCTTCGTGGAGTTCCTTATCGAACAGTTTCCCCCTGAGGCCGGGGAGCCACGCCCTGGCCTCGTCGCTGTTTTATGAAAAGAACGGGCTCAGCTGTTCAGCTTCGCCGCCAATAGCGCTCGTTCCCGGGTGAGCGGCTTGAGACACAAAGGCTTCAAATGGCTCTGCCCGGGATGCTAGGTTTGTCGCGTTATCGGTCACGGATTGTGTAGGAAAGCGCCATGGAATCCCAAGTTTTTGAGAACAAGCGCATTGGCGCGGAGGAGTTTACCGGTCAGGTGGTCACGGGTATGACCTTCCTGGATTGCGATTTTTCCCGGGTCGACCTGTCGGAAACCCAGTTCATCGATTGCAGTTTCTATGACCCCGAGCGTCAGGTCGGCTGCAACTTTCGCAGCGCCAAGCTCAAGGGCGCCTCGTTCAAGCGCTGTGACCTGACGGTCTGCCTATTCAACTTCGCCAGCGCCCTGGGGTTGGAGATTACCGAGTGCAAGGCCCAGGGCGCCGACTTCAGCAGCGCCAGCTTCATGAACGTGATTTCCAGCAAGTCCTGGTTCTGCAATGCCTATATCAACAAGAGCAACCTGGCCTACGCCAACTTCTCCAAGGTCAACCTCGAGAAGTGCGAGCTGTGGGACAACCGCTGGACCGGTGCCAATGTCACCGGCGCCAGCTTTGCCGGGTCGGACTTGTCCGGTGGCGAGTTCAGCCTCCTGGACTGGCGATCCGCCGATTTCACCGGCTGCGACCTGACCAACTCGCAGTTGGGCGACCTGGATATCCGGCTGGTCAACCTGGACGGAGTCAAGCTCGATCGCGATCAGATGAGCCACCTCGCCGCGCGCCTGGGGATCAACGTGATCGGCTAGCGAGATCTACATCCAGCTAGCTGGCCGGCCAGGTCACTCCTTATGCAAAGGGCGGGCAGGGTTGCCGCAGACGGTGGTGTAGGGCGCTACGCTCTTGGTCACCACAGCCCCCATGCCGACCACGGCGCCCTGACCAATGACGATGGGGCGCTCCGGAGTGCCTTGCTTGATGATCGCCCCTGAGCCGATGTAGGCGTGGTCTTCGATCACCACGGCACCATTGCAATGGACGTTGGGAGCGAAGGTGACAAAGTCACCGATGATGCAGTCATGGGCGACATAGCTGTAGATGTTGGCGTGGAAGAAACGCCCGATCTTGGCGTTCGCCGTCACCATGGAAAAGGGGCACATGATGGCGCCTTCGCCAATTTCATTGCCGGCCAGGTCCTGGGCATTTTCCGCCGAGATGGCAAATGGCGAGGCACCTGCACTGATCAGCCGGTTAGCCAGAGTTTCACGAACCTTGCTGGAGGCGATGGCGATGTTGAAGTAGCGCCGAGCATCCAGGGCCAGGAACTCGTCGAAGGTCAATACGCTGAAACCGTTGACGGTGGAGCCGGCCAACTGGTCATCGACGAATACCAGGCGTGGCTGTTCTGGGTTGTCTACCTTGTGCAGCTGTTTGATCGCCAGAGGCATTACCTCGCGACCAAAACCTCCAGCCCCACAGATTGCGTAGACGTCCATAGGGTACGGTTCCTCGTTTCGATGTTGTGGTTACGTTGGCCGGCCGCGCAGCCTAACAGATTCACGATATTGAAGGAGGTACCCATCTGCTGGGGCGATCGTTCAGGCAGTTGTGTGTCCACTCCCAACCTTGACCTGCCGGTCCGCTATCCAGAAGATGCCTACCTTCAATCCCAGGCTCAGGAGAGGGCATGCAGGCGCAAGACGGCTACTTCGAAATCACCCCCGAGGATCTGCAAGAGCGCTCCCTGGCGCAACTGGCCGCCAGCCAACCGCTGCCCGTGCATGGCGTGGGCCTGGACCTGAGCGGCCAGGACCTGTCCCGCAGCGACCTGGCCGGTGCCCATTTCGAACGCTGCAGCTTCATGGGTAGCAACCTCACCGCCGCCAACCTGGCCAACAGCCGCTGGACCAGCTGCCGGGCCGGCCAGGCGACCCTGCGCTCGGCGGTGCTCACCGATGCCCGCTTCGAACGCTGCGACCTGAACAACACCCTGTGGCAACGCAGCAAGGTCGCCCATGTGCAGTTCGAGGGCTGCAAGCTCACCGGCGCCAACTTCGCCGATGTCTCGGCCCTGGGCCTGGGCTTCTCCGACTGCTTGCTTAACAGCGCCATGCTGTCCGGTATCTCGTTCTACAAGGCGCAGCTGTATCGCATCGATTTCAGCGAAGCGGACCTGACCTATTGCGACTTTCGCAAGGCCGTGTTCATCGAGGGGGGCAGCCTGTCCCTGGCCAGGGTGAACAATGCCCGTTTCGACGACGCCGACCTGCGTGAAGCCAGCCTGCAGGGCCTGCGGCTGGTGGACGCGAAGCTGTTCAAGGGCGCGATCATCTCCCGTAGCCAGGCCGGCATGCTCCTGGCCGGCCTGGGCCTGACGGTCCTCTGACTCAGGCCCGCCTGGCCTGGTGCAGGTTTTCCAGGACGCCGATGAAGGCCTGCGCCAGGGGGCTGCGCTTCTGGCTGTGGGTCAGGACCAGCAACGGAGCGGTAGCGCCCAGGTCCACCACCGGTCGGTAGCTCACGCCTTTTTTCGCCAGGGTCCGGGTGCAGCTGGGCACCAGGGCGATACCCTGGCCGGCGGCGACCAGGGCGATGATCGAGGTGATCTGGCGCCCGCTGGGCCCCGGCCGCAGGGGCAGGTCGTTACGACGGTACAGCTGCTCGATGGCTTCGTTGAGCCCCGAGCCATAGCCGGCCGGAAACAGGATCAGCGGCGCTTCGCTGAGCTCGGCCAGGGTCACCTCGGCCTGGGCCGCCAGCGGGCTGTCGCTGGCCAGCGCCGCCACCAGCGGCTCGTCCCCCAGGGACAGGGTATGGATCTCGGCCAACTCGTCCGGCGGCCGCATCCGGCTCAGGCCGATGTCGATCCGCCCATCGACGATCTGCGCCCACTGGCTGGCCGAGGCGCCTTCCACCAGCGTCAACTGCACCTCGGGAAAGCGCTGGGCGAAGGCCTGGATCGCCTCGCTGAACAACTCCGACAAGGCGATCGAGCTGGCATATCCCAGGGCCAGTTGCCCAGCGCTGCCGGCGGCCAGCTTGGCGGCCATGGCCTCGGCCAGCGCCATTTGCTCCAGCACCGCCCGGGCATAGGGCAAAAAATGCTGGCCCTGGGCCGTGAGGGTCACGCTGCGGCTGGTGCGATCGAACAAGCGAAACCCCAGCTCGCTCTCCAGCGCCGAGATCTGCCGGGTCAGAGGAGGTTGCGCCAGGTGCAGGCGCAACGCGGCGCGGCCGAAGTGCAGTTCTTCGGCGACGGTCAGAAAGTAACGCAGCCTGCGTAGATCGAGCATCCTGTTCCCTGGGTATTGATCGGTCGGAAATCGGTATTGGTCCTGCTCCAGCGGCGTATTTTATAAAAGCCTTTCGGCACAAAACGAGAGGTTTCATGTCCCCGCTTGCACGCCATGCCCGCCTGGCCCTGTTTCTATGTGGCTGCGCCGCCTTCCTCAACCTGTATGCGACCCAGGGCATCCTCCCGGTGTTCGCCGCGGATTTTGCCGTGAGCGTCAGGGAAGCGGGCTGGAGCATCACCGTCACCACCCTGGCGGTGGCTCTCGGGGCGCCATTCACCAGCCGCCTGACCAGTGCCTGGGATCAACGCCGGGTGATAGTGCTGGCGGCGCTGGCCCTGGCGCTGCCGGCTGGGTTGGTGGCCTGCGCTGGCAACCTGGCCCAGTTGCTGCTGTGGCGTTTCGTCGAAGGCCTGCTGATTCCCCTGGTCTTCGCCACCAGCGTTGCCTACATCGGCGACCGCTGGCGCGGCGGCCTGGTCACCGAGGTCACCAGCCTGTATGTGGCCGGCACCGTGCTCGGCGGGTTCGCCGGGCGCTTGCTCACCGGTGTCGCGACCCAGTACCTGGGCTGGCGCGAGGCCTTCGCGCTGTTGGCGGGCCTGAGCCTGCTGCTCGGCCTGGCCATCCACTGGCTGTTGCCGGCCAATCCGCCGGCGGCCGAGCGCCATCTTGCCGAGCGCCGTGGCAGCTGGCGCCCACTCTGCGGCAAGCCCTTGCTGGCGTCCTATGCCGTGGGGTTCTGCGTGTTGTTCGCGCAAGTCGCCACCTTCACCTACGCCGGGCTCTACCTTGGGCTGCCGCCATTCGAGTTGGGACCGGCGGCCCTGGGCGCGCTCTATGGTGTGTTCCTGCTGGCGCTGGTGGTGATCCCGCTCGCCGGGCGCCTGAGCAAGTCCCGGCCCCAGGCCGAGCTGTTGCTGGTGGCGGCGTCGCTGGGTGTCTGCGGCTCGGCCCTGAGCCTGTTGTCGTCATTGTGGCTGATGGTGCTGGGCCTGGCCCTGAGCTCCACCGGGGTGTTCCTGGCCCAGGCGGCGGCCAATGCCTTCATCAGCGCCAGCGCCGGGCCGGACAAGGCCAGGGCGGTGGGGCTGTACCTGACCTGCTACTACCTGGGCGGCAGCGCTGGCGCCGTGCTTCCGGCAGCACTCTGGAACCGCTGGGGCTGGCCGGGCTGCGTGGCGTTGATCCTGGTGTCCCAGGTGCTGGCCCCGCTGATCGGCTGGCACGGTTGGCGCGCGCCGCGGCCACGCCAGCAACTGGCCCCTCCAAGGACTACCTGAGATGAGCCTGAGCGATTGGCCGCTGCGCCAGAGCCAAGTGTTGAAATTCGTCGAGCCGTTGCTCAACGACATGCCCGCCAGTGCCTGCAAGCATGCGCTGTTCGAGGGATTCTGGAACCAGCGGCGCGGCCTGCTGGCCATCGAGGATGCCTGCTTGAAGCTGGTCGAATACCCGGGGCTGGGGCTGGCAGCCGTCGACGCCTGCACCGAGGCCATGGCGATCGCCTCCGACGAGCCCGCCGCCCGCAACCTGTTCGCCCGGTACCTGCAGCGCCGCTCCCGGGCCATGTTCGATCGCGCCCGGGCATTGTCCGCTGACTCTTCCCCCAACCCATCCGGCCACCCCCATGAATGACCAGAACCCCGCGATTCCCGCTGTAGCCTCCGCCAGCGCTGCCCAGGTGCGGCGCCGCTCGCTGCTGGCCGGTTGCAGCGCCCATGCCGTGCACGATGGCCTCACCGATGTGATCTATGTCCTGTTGCCGGTGTGGCAGGCCCAGTTCGCCATGAGCTATGCCCAGGTCGGCCTCTTGCGCGGGGTCTATGCCGGGATGATGGCCGGCGTCCAACTGTTGGCCAGCCGCGCGGCCGGGCGCTGGGGGCGCGAGCGCCTGCTGGTGGCAGGAACCGCGCTGGCCGGCCTGGCCTATCTGCTGGCCGGGCAGGCGACCGGCCTGGGCGTGCTGTTCCTGGCGCTGTTGCTGGGCGGCCTGGGGGCCAGTACCCAGCACCCGCTGGCCTCCTCGCTGATCACCGATACCCATGAGGCCGGCGGCGGGGTCAAGGAGGCCCTGGCGCAATACAACTTCGCCGGCGATATCGGCAAGACCCTGGTCCCCGGCGTGGTGGGCCTGTTGCTGGCGCTGGTCAGCTGGCGCGCCAGCGTGACCCTGGTGGGCCTGCTGGGGTTGGCCGCGGCGTTGCTGCTGTGGTGGTTGCTCCCGTCCCGGGCCAGCACTTGGGCCCTGCGCGACAAGGCGCCCACGGTCCTCAGCGGCCAGGGTTCGGCCGCTGGCCTGTGGGCGCTGATCGTCACCGGCACCCTGGACAGTGCGGTGCGCATGGGCTTCTTGACCTTCCTGCCGTTCCTGCTCAAGGCCAAGGGGGCCGGCAGCGCCGGAATCGGCCTGGCCCTGACCCTGCTGTTCATCGGCGGCGCGTTCGGCAAGCTGTTCTGCGGTTACCTGGGGGCACGCATCGGCATGATGCAGACCGTCTGGCTGACCGAATCCAGCACGGCGTGCCTGATCGTCCTGGCGGTGTTCCTGCCCTATGGCGCCCTGATGGTGGCGCTGCCGCTGCTGGGCCTGGTACTCAACGGCACGTCGTCGGTGCTGTATGGCGCAGTGCCGGACCTGGCGCGGGCCGGCAAGCGCGAGCAGGCATTCTCGCTGTTCTACACCGGCACCATCGGCGGCGGCGCGTTGGCCCCGATGTTGGCCGGACTGCTCAGCGATGTCGCCGGCGTGGCGCCGGCGGTGATGGTCCTGGCGGCGCTCCTGCTGCTGACGTTGCCCCTGTCCTGGCAGGTGCAGCGCGGGCTGTCAGCTGAAGCTGGCGCGCCATGAACGAAGGCTCGAGGACGGGAAGAGACCAGGGCATGGCGCGGCTGGCGTGGTGTTCCTGCACTGTTTTTCACACAGATTTACAGCGGCCGGAACAGCACCGCGCTAGCCTGGACACTCGCAGGCCACCAGCCAGGAGAGGAGTGTGGTCACCCAATGACAACCCCGATGGATGACCCTGATGAGCCTGTTTGCAACGACTATTGACCACTACTGGCAATCCTGCTTGCGCGCCCCTGAAGGCTTGCGCGAGGACGGCGGCTTCAGCGTGCGGGTCGATCCCGGGCTGGCAGACCCATCGCGCCTGATGCTGCTGCGCACTCCCGGCGGCAGCCAGGCAGTGTTGACCCCGGGCTTGGCGCAGATCCTCGGCCTGGCCGAGGGGCCGGTGGATACCGAGGCCGCCTTCCTGGCCCGCCTGGAGCAGGCCGGTATCCGCCTCAACGGCGCCGACCATGTGTTCTATTACCCCCGGCAACGTCACGCCGAGCTGTTGCGCGATACGGCCCTGGGCGATACCCGGGCATTGTCGGCAGCGGACGAGCAGCGGTTCGCCCGCTTCCAGTCCAGTGCCAGCGCAGAGGACCTGGACAATGCCTATGTCGAACTGGATCACTGGGCGGTGTTCGGCGCTTTCGAGCAGGACCGGCTGGTGGCGGCGGCGAGCATGTATGCCTGGGACGGGTCGCCACTGGCCGATCTGGGCGTGCTGACCCTGGAGGCGTTTCGCGGCCGGGGCCATGCCCGCAGGCTGGTGCGGGCGATCTGTCGGCATGCCCTGGCGCAGGGCCAGGAGCCGCAGTACCGCTGCCAGGTCGATAACCTGGCCTCGGTGGCGCTGGCTCGGGCCGCGGGGCTGGAGCTGTTCGGCCAGTGGCGGGTGATCCACCCCGATTGCGAGATCTGACGGCTCAGTGGTACAGGCGGGCGCGGCCCGGGCCGGGGATATCCTCCCGGGAGTCCGGGCCGTGCCGGTTCAGGCGCCCACCATCCACTTGGCCAGGCCGTGGCGGCCACTGACCCCGAGCTTGGCGGCGGCGCGCTTGAGGTAGGTCTCGATGGAGCTGTTCTTCACGCTCAGGCGCTGGGCCATCTCCGGCACGGTGCCGCCGGTGAGCAGCCCCAGGCAGACTTCTTTTTCCCGGGCCGAGAGGGTGATGTCGCCCAGCGACAGGCGTTCGTCGAACTCGCGCTGCAATGGCGACTGCTCCTGGTTGTCCCGGGGCCGGCTGGTCCAACTGCGCAGGTTCTTCAGGGCCTGCTGGCGATGCATCTGGGCATGGCGTTCCAGCAGCGGCAGCAGGGTCGAGGACAGGCTCTTGAGGAACGACAGCTCGGCCAGGGAAAATCCACTCTGGGTCGATTCGCGGTAGAGCGCGATCACGCAGCGGCGGTTGGCCTTGCGTGACACCAGGTGGCACTGGTGCGGGGTATTGCGCGCTTGCCGGGCATGGACCTGGGCGTTGATCTGGATCAGCAGCGAATCGTCCATTTCCAGCATTTTGTGCAGCAGCGGTTCTTGGCGCCGGGCGGCTTCCGGCAGTTGTTCCGGCTGTCCGGCACGTCCCAGCAGGGTGATTTCCTCGGCGCGGGTCTGGCGCTCGTCGAGGGTCCATTCACTGAGCACCAGGTGATCGGCCGGCACCAGTTTGTTCACCAGCTCGAGCATGTTCGCAGCGAACTGGCCCTGGCCGGTGTTGGAGATCAACTGCCCCAGTTCCAAGTAGAAATTCGGTGTTTCCAGGTTGGCGATACTGCTGGTCAGACTCATATCCCTATCATCCTTGATCAAGGCAAATCGCTGATCGAAGCCTTGAAACCTTATTGCGACGGCACACCGCAGCAGGTCCTCCATGAACCCGATCCGGTCAGATGCGTCTGATTTAAGCCTAAGCATTTGCTTCGCGTCTGTAAGGGTAAACCGGGACAGGAAACCCCGGGCCGGGCTCGCCAAGCCCCGGCGCCGGTCCCTGGCCAGTGCTCCGCAGACCCGTGGACACGGGACTGCAGCAAGTTGCAACGGACTTCGGCGACAGGTTTTGCAAAGAGTTCGGGGCTGGACTGGCGCGTCAGGAACCTCAGGTACGGATGGTCAATTTCCTACAGCTAATTCAGCTGATCCGTAAACCATCGCCAACCTCTCGACAGCCGCCAGGGCCGCGCCCCGGCGGTCGGCAGCCGGTGGGCTGTCCGGGTTCGGGGTGACATGCCGCCCAGGGGCTGGTGCTTGAATCTCGCTCGCCGCAGGCCGTCATGAACGCCGCTGACCGCCGGGCAACGGAGCTCTGGCTCGACCAGCTCAGCCGTGGCGACTCGCTCTTCATGACCGCGCTCGCCTGTTCGACGCTGATCGGGGGTGGTTTTCAGGGCCGTCCCGGCGCACTTGGGGCCGAACCAGGCCCTGGTCCGCGATTGACGCCAGGCGACGCGGCGCCGGTGCACAAGACCGGTGCCGCGGGGGCCTTTACTCGGCGTTGGCGGCGACCGGCGCGGCGGCTTCCTGGGGCGAGTACATCCAGCGCAGCAGCGAGTGCCGGCCGCTGATGCCCAGCTTGATCGCCGCGCGCTTGAGATAGCTCTCGACGGTGTTGACCTTGAGCTGGCACTGCTCGGCCAGCTGTGGCGCGGTGCGCCCGGCTAGCAGGCCGACGCAGACTTCCATCTCGCGGTTGGACAGGCTCAGGCCGGACTGTGCCAGGCGGTCGGCGAAACGCAGGCGCAGGGTCTGCAGGCCCTCGATGGCGGTGTTGTCCTGCTCGCCGTCCTGGCCGCGGGGCTGCAGGGCACTGATGTGCTTTTCCACCATGGGCAGCAGCAGTGGCGAGAAGTCTTCGAGCAGCAGGCGTTCCTGGGGCGAGAAGCTGCGGGCCTGGTTGCTGCGGTACACCGAGAGCACGTACTGGTAGGCATCCTTGCGGACGGTCAGGTGCAGCTGCGCCGGGTCCTTGCCGGGGCCACGGCGCCGCAGGAGGGCGGGGCCGGACTCGGCGCTCTGCTCGGGAAAGGCCGCGCGCAGCAGCGGATCGTCGTTGGCCGGCTTGTCGTGCAGGGGGTGGCGGTGGTGCACGGCACTGCGCCGATGACCTTCGCTGGCCTGTTCCGGATCTGCCCGCAGCTGGGTAATGTGGGTGGCGTCCACCGGCAACTGGGTGAGGATCAGGTCGTGCAGCATGCGTGGAAAACGCCGGCTGCCGGTACTGGCGATGACCTTGCCGATATGGGGGAACAGTGCTTGTGAGTTCATCATTTCATCCATGAATGTGAAGTGTGGAAAGGTTGCCTTATAGCAACGGGTTTGGTCGACTGCCTGTTTAACTCCTGTTTCATGCAGATCGACCAAAGGGCGCTTCGTATCCTAGTACAGGGATTAAGTGGCTGTTTGATGAAGTTGCGCAAAAATCTGCGATCTAGAGCGCCGCACTGCCCGCAAGGCGCCGGCTGGCGGGCGGATCGCGGCTTTTTGCCGGGGTAAAATTTTTTTCGATCGGGCCTTGCCGGCACAAGAGTCGTGCTCGTCCTGGCGTTTTGTCAGCCACGTCCGCTGGCGAGGCTGGCCGGCTTGATGACCCTCACGGGATCAGCCGATGAGTGCGCTGCTGGCGCTACCGCGCCAGCGCCTGGAGCGCGAGGCTGTGCCGCCGTCGGTTGGGGGGCGGGCTAGTGGGTTTTTTTCTCGCAGTTGATCATCCATGACACGCCGAATTTATCTTCGAGCATGCCGAAACGCTCGGCCCAGAAGGTTTCCTCCAGGGGCATGCGGACGCTGCCTTGCTGGAGCAGGGCATTGAATACCCGTTCGGCTTCGGCGGCGTTGTCGATGTTCAGCGCGATCGAGCAACCCCGGATGCCGGCGTAGGGCAGGTCCGGGGTGCTGTCCGAGGCCATCAGCACCTGGTCGCCGACATTGAGCCGGGTATGCATGATGAGGGCGTGGCAGTTGGCCGGCAATTGGTCGCGGGCCGGGCTCTCGCCGAAGGTCAGCATCATTTCCAGGGTGCCGTTCAGGCACTGGGCATAGAAGGTGAAGGCGGCCCGGCAATCGCCGTTGAATACCAGGTAGGGATTGATCTTCATCGCGTACTTTCCTTGTGCGGCCAGGGCGGACCCTGGAGAAACCGACAGCCTTGGCGGCATCGGTGGACACTGCATAGCAAAGCGTCGAACGAGCAGGCGCGAGCGGTTTTTTTAGACGCTTTTCCTATGGTTCGCCCAGGACTTATAGCCGGCCGTCCGAGGACGGCCGGCCTCACTACAGGCGGGGCTGTTCCTGGGGCAGGCCGAGCAACTGGTGCAGGGTATTGATCAGCGCCTGCTGGCGCAGGCGGTCTTCCTGGTGCCGGGCCTCGGCGCTGGCGACATCGGCCTGGCAATGCGGGCAGGTGGTCTCATGGGCATGGATGTACTGCAAGCAGGCGCGGCACAGGGCCAGGCGCGGCGGGACGCGTCCTTCCTCGGGGGACGCGTGGCCCTGGTTGACCCAGGCCAGCTTGATCACCTGGCCACTGTCGCTGACGCTGGAGACCGTTTCGCCGCTGTCGATGCGTTCGGTGATCAGGTCGAAGCGGCCCACGGAGAACGAGGCCGGACCTGCGTCCTCAAGCTTGACGATGCGTTCGCGCAGGCCCTTTTTCGCCAGGTCCAGGGTCCGGTAGTGGCAGTAGGGGTTGTTGCCCGGCTTGCCCAGCAGCGAGTGCGAGGTCCAGGTGCAACCACCCCGGCAGACATCGTTGTAGTAGCAGGTGCGGCAGTAGCCCCAGAGATCGTCCACCGAGCGCAGCCGGCCGAAGTGGATGCCTTCGCTGTAGTGCCAGATGTCGTGCAGGTTCATGGTGCGCACGTTGCCGCCGGAGAAGCCCACGGTGGCCAGGGACGGGCAGCCCTTGACCGTGCCGTCGGCCTCCAGGGCCAGCACCGTCTGCCCGGCGGCGCAACCGCTCCAGTGCACGCGCTCGTCGCCGAAGCCGCGCCACAGGTGTTCGTAGGGGCCGTAGTAGCCGATGTTGTTGCCGACGTTCATCAGCAGCCCGCGTTCGCTGCCTTCGCGGTACAGCCGGGCCAGCAGCGGCATGACGTCCAGCAACTGGTAGGGCTGCAACAGCAGCTCGGGGTGATCCACGGCGTTGCCCATGGCCACGGTCAGCTGGATCTGCCAGTGGCTGGCGCCGGCCTCGATGATCAGCTCCATCAGGGCCGGCAGATCGGGCAGGGTGGCGGCGCCGATCTGGGTGTTGACGCTGACCTTGAGCCCGGCGTGCCTGGCCCGGTGCAGGGTGTCCAGGGCCTTGGCGAAGGAGCCGGGAACGTTGCGCACCGCGTCATGCAGCGGCGCCAGCCCGTCCAGGGATACGCCGACTCCATCGAGCCCGGCGTCTATCGCCGCCTGCATCTTGGCCGGGGTCAGGTTGCGCCCGCCGGTCTGGATCGCCACGTACATGCCATGGTCGTGGATGGCCTGGATCAGTCGGGTCCAGTCCTTGCGCAAATAGGCTTCGCCACCGATCAGGGTGACTTCCCGGGTGCCCAGGGCGGCCAGGGCGTCGATCACTTCCAGGCACTCGCCGGTGTTCAACTCGCCGGGGCGCCGGTGGCCGGCCCGGGAGCCACAGTGCAGGCACTTGAGGTCGCAGGCGAGGGTGATTTCCCAGACCACGTGTACGGGCACGTAGCGCTTGATATCGCTTTCGCTGAGGTAGCGGGCGGGGAGACGGTCTGACATGAAAGATCCTTGCGCACCCAGCGGTGCGCTGCACCAACCCGTGGAAATAGGCGCGCCTTCCTTGAGCGACGATGGCGCGGTCGGTTGTCCCGCGGCCCGGGGCCGGCCGTGCTGGACCGGTCCCGGAAGCCGGGTTCAGCGTTGTTCCAGGCGGTTGATCTCTACCTGCAACTGCTGCACGGCCTTGCTCAGCCGCTCACCGTTGGCCACCTGCTGCTCGGCCTGGACCACCAGGGCCTTGAGCCGGGCCAGGTCGCCGCTGGCCTGGGCCTGCTGCAACGCCACGGCATACAGCGGATGGGGGTGCAGGTGCGCGTGCTCGGCGGCATTGCCTGTCCGGCCCTGGGGCTCGACCTGCGCCGCCTGTTCCACCGGGGCCGGGCTGACGGCGGCGTGTTGCACCACATGCCAGTGGCCCAGGTAGTTGTAGCGATAGCTGGCGAAACCACTGGCCCAGTCCAGGCCGAGGATGCCCTGCAGGTGGAAGGTTTCGGCGGTCTGGCTACCCGGGCCGCTGGGGTTGCCCGCGAGGTTGAGCACCAGGTGTCCCTCGCTGGATTGGTCGAGCTTGATCTGCGAGTAGTTGCCCCAGACGTCGGCGCTGAAGCGCACCGGCGGCGACGTGCTCTGGGTCACCTGGGCCAGGCCGGAGACGGTTTTCTGCACGGTGTTGACCAGCAGGTCGAGGGTCAGGATCGGTGCGCCGACCACGGGGTTGGTGATGATCAGGCGGGTATGGAACAGTCCAGTTGTCATGCTGCTACTCCTTGGCGTGATGGATGCGTCGAAGTGCGCCGGGCCCGGAGCTCAGCGTCGCTCCTGCCTGGCGATCTCGGACTTGGCGGCGTCCAGCGCGGTACGGATCAGCGGCAGCTGCTCCAGTTGCTGGGTCGCCAACCGGTGTAGGCTCTTCATCTGCGCCAGGTCGCCGCTGGCGATGGCGCCGTGGATCGGGGCCGCGTACAGCGCCGCCATTGGGGGCAGCGGATGCTGGGCATGGCCGTGGGGCTGGGGCCGGGACAGGCTGCTGGACTGGATGTTGTTCTCCAGGTAGGCCGGTACGTTGTTCACCGTCGACCAGCCATGGCCGTTGTAGAACTGGTAGTTGGCGACGCCTTGCTTCCAGTCGTCGTCGACCACCAGTTGCAGCTTGAAGGTGATGATCGAGTTTGCGCCCGGACCACCCTGGTTGCCGGCGACGCTGAGGAGGATCTTGGTGCTGGACGTCACGGTCAGGTAGGTGTACTGGCCCCAGTCGTCGGTTTGCAGGTCCAGCGGCGGACTGCCCGCCTGGGTGATCGACGAGCTGCCACGCAGACTTTGCTCGGCGGTATAGGCCAGCAGGTTGAGTTGCAGGTTCGGTGCCCCGGGTTGCGAGGTGCCGATGCGATAGCTCAGCGGGAACAGGCTGTCTTGTGCGTTGGAACCGGACATTTGCTTTGCCTCCATTCGGTGACAGGGGAACAGCGGTCAGTGCCGTTCCAGGCGGGCGACTTCCTTGGCCAGTTGTTCGTAGGCGGCACGCAGTTCCGCAGGTTCGGCCTGGTTGTTGTCGCGCTTGGCCAGCAGGGCTTTCATCTGCGGCAGCTTGCCTTCGGAGATCGCCGATTGGATCGCTACCCCATAGGGGGGAATCACATGGTGTGGTGCATTGCTCATGACGTGTGCCTTCCGTGGTGATCAGGGGAAATGCTGCGGTACTCGGCAGCTTTTGCAGTTAAGCAGCGCCGTTGGAAAAGGCCGGCTAATGTCACACGGATTCCAGGGGTTTCCGACCGGTGGAATCACGGGGGATGAACGGTTATTCACTGAGCGGGCTGGTGATTCCAAAGAGCGATAGAAACGATTGCCCGGGGCGATAGCGCGGGTGTTTTGTAGCCGCTGTCGAGCCTGCGCACGAGCGTGCAGCGGCCCAGAGGCGGACGGCGCGGTGTGTCAGGCCGAACCGGGCGCCAGTCGTTGCCACTGGTGCCGAGCCGTGCGCAGCCTGCGGCAGCCCTAGCCGCTGCCGGATCGAGGGTTGGCCAGGAGGTCAGAGGGAGACGCCCACGCCCAGCGCCTGCAGTTGTGCTCGGGTCTGCTGCGCGCTGAGGTGGTGGATGGCATTCCAGCCCAGTGCCCGGGCCGCGACGATGTTCGGTTGGTGGTCGTCGATGAACGCCAGTTCACCGGGGGCGATGTCCGGCAGGTGGGCGCGGATGCGTTGCAGCGTGGTGTGGTAGATCGGCGGCTCGGGCTTGAGCTGGTGCTCCTGGCCGGAGACCACGATGTCATCGAAGCGCCGCAGGAAGGGGTAGTTGTCCCAGGCATGGGGGAAGGTCTCGCGGGACCAGTTGGTCAAGCCGAACAGCGGCATCCGCGCCTGGTGCAGCTCCTCCAGCAGGGCCACGCCGTCGTCCAGCTGGCCGCGCAGCATTTCCGTCCAGCGCCCGTAATAGGCTTGGATCAGCGATGCCTGTTCGGGGTGTTCGGCCAGCAGGCTGCGAGTGCCCTCGGCCAGGCTGCGGCCGGCGTCTTGCCGGGTGTTCCAGGCCTGGGTGCAGATGGTGTCGAGGAACCACTGGCGACGCTGGTCGTCGGGGATCAGTTGCCGGTACAGATGATGGGGACTCCAGTCGAACAGCACGCCACCGAAGTCGAAAACCACAGCACGAATCGTCATGAACATGTCCTGAAGCGGTTGGGGGGCCAGGGCGTCATCCTGCGGTGCCGGCTGGTGCGTTGCAATGCCGCCACGCCATTGGTCCGGTCGACGGCACCCTCGCGGCTGATGACGATCTATGTCTTTAACCGCCGCCCAGGCGCCCCGAGCAGGAGGAGTCCCATGAGCACCAAGCCACCCACCGGACCCCGTTCGTCCGAGCACGCCACCGACCGCCATGACCTGGGTTTCGACCCGGATTCGCCGGATCTCGAGGACCCCCAGGTCGACCCCGTGGGCCCGGCCAGGGCACCGCTGGACCGGCCACGCCCCGAGCACGAGCGCAAGCGCTCCCGGGCCTACGATCCCCTGGCCAACCTGAAGAAGTGAGCCGTCGCGCCGACATGTGGCGGTCGCCGCGGCGTTGGGCGGGTGTAAGGTGGACCGGCCAGCCCCAGGCTGACTGACGAGAGGGAGGTGTGTATGAGTACGCCACTGCTGAACAAGATGCAGATCAATGGCTATCAGGTACTGAGCGTCAATAACGGACCCTGGAAGGTCTGCACCCCGGGCGACCGGCTTGCCACCTTCGGCACCCGCGAAGAGGCTTTGGCCTTCGCCGCTGCCTTGCCGGTGCGCAAGGACCGGCCCAGGCCCACCGCACGGTAGCTGACTGGCAACGAGAAGCCCCGGATCGTCCTTAGTGCTGTTCAGTTAAGGCAACGAGGCTTGCCCGCGATGGACTTCAGGGCGCTGCGTTTACCCCGTAAACATGCGCTACCAACGTCCATCGCGAGCAATCGAGCGTCGCTCGGCTGCTCCTGCAGCAGATCACCTCGTTTAACTGATCGGCATGACGGTTCGTCCGGGGCTTTTCGTCGGGGAGCGCCGACGGTGATCGGTGACCCCCGCTAGTCGAGCCCGGCCACTGGCAAGAGGCTGGCTCGGCGATACTTGCCAAAGACCACCCGCGCCAGCAATGCCAGGGCCAGGGTGGCGCTGGCGCCGTAGCCCAGGACCCAGCCGATGCCATGCATCAGTGCGCTACGCGCCACGTCGGTGGGAACCCCCAGTGTTTCACCGGCCGTCAGATTGCCTGCGCAGATGGCGTCCACCAGGGCACGACCCGCCTGGATCCCGAGAGGGGCCAGGCTTTGCTCCAGCGACCAGGAGACTCCCAGGCCCAGGATCGATCCCATTACGGCGATGTTGATGGACAGCGAAATCATCCGCGCACTGAACTCCATGCCAGAGGCCATGCCTGCGCGCTCCGCTGGGAGGGCCCCGGTGGCGGTGTTGGTGACGCAGGTGGTGGTCAGGCCGACTCCCGCGCCTGCCAGCAGGCAGCCGGGCAGCAGGCTGGTCCAGCCGGCGTAGGACGTGGTGGCGACAAGGCCCAGCAGCCCAAATCCCAGGGCGATGGCGAACATCCCCAGGGGGATCACCCAGCCAGGGCCGCGCTTGGCCAGCATCTTCTCCGCCAAGGGCGGCACGAGGCAGATCGGCAGGGTGTAGGTGAGGACGATCAGCCCGGACTGCACACCGTCATAACCCAGGGCCGATTGCAGGTAGAGGGGAAAGTAGACGATGAAGGGCCAGAAGCTGAAGTTCATGGCGCAGGCCCCCAGCAGCGCCCCGGAGAAGTTGCGGATACCAAAGGCCTTGAAATCGAAGATGGGCCGTTCGACCCGGCGCTCGATCACGACGAACAGCAGCAGGCAGGCGAGGCTGGCTACCAGCACGCCCATTGCACCGGCACTCCCGAGGCCGAGCTCCTGACCCTGGGTGATCAGGTAGACGAAACCGAACACCGCCAGTGGCAAGGTGATCATGCCGCCGAGGTCGATACCGGTGGCCTGGGGGTCGGCCGACTCTTGCACCCCGCGTTGGGCCAGGACGACGGTCAGCACCGCCAGGACCCCATGGATCAGGAACACCCACTGCCAGCTCGAAATCGCCAGGATCGCCCCGCCAACGACCGGGCCGATGCCCAGGCCCAAGCCGAAGACCACGCCCCAGCAGGAGAACGCCACGCCCCGTTCGGGGCCTTGGCGAAACTGTTGGGAGAGGATCGCCACCTGGCAGGCCAGCATTCCGGCGGCACTGACGCCCTGGCCGAAGCGCGCGGCAATCAGCAGCGGGGCATTGCTGGCCAGGCCGCAGATCAGCGACGCCACGCCGAAGGCCACGACGTTGAGCAGGAACAGGCGCTTGCGGCCATAGCGGTCGGCCAAGGCGCCCATGGCGATGAGCATGGCGCACATCGCGATGGTGTAGGCGTTCATGATCCATTGCAGTTGCCGGAAGTCGGCGGCCAATGTGTGTTCAAGCGTGGGCAGGATGGCGGGGATGCTGGTGATTTCCAAACCGAGCATCGTGGCGGACAAGCAGACCGCCAGCAGGGCGATGCGGTTTCTGGATGATGCGATTGCGATCATTGTGCGTTTCACTCCTATCGACTCAGCGCGGGTGAAGGAACCCCCAGGACGCCTGGGCAGCGCTGAGCAAGCGCTAGTGATCCTAAGCGCAACGAAATAGAATGGCTCGCCATATCTATGACAACAATCTGGGATGGTTCCATGGTCGCCAACTTCACCCTGGACGTGGACTCGGTCCGGGCTTTCGTGGTCATCGCTGACTCGCAGAGTTTCACCCGTGCCGCGCAATTCCTCGGCACTACCCAGGGGGCGCTCAGCGTCAAGCTCAAGCGCCTGGAGGACAAGCTCGGGCATCGCCTGATCGAGCGCACCCCGCGCCACGTCCGGCTGTCCACCAAGGGCGAGTTGTTCATCGAGTCGGCCCGGGACTTTCTCGCGGCTCACGAGCGGGCGCTGGCCAACCTCGCGACCCAGCGCAAGCACCTGAAGCTCGGCATGGCCTGCCATGTCGTGGGGCCGGAGATCACCACGCTGCTGGCTCGGTTGAAATCCATGGACCCGGGCTTGTCCATCGAGGTACGGCTCGACAGCGTCGGGCCGTTGCTCGCTGACTACGATGCCGGGGCCCTGGATGCGGTGATCATCCGCGACTGCGAGGACCGCCGTGACGGCACTTTGTTGTGCGTCGAAACCTTCGGCTGGTTCGCCGCCGCAGACTTCGAATTCAACCGGGACGAGCCCTTGCGCATCGCCAACCTGAGTCCGCAATGCGGCGTGCGGGATCTTGCTGCGCTGTCGCTCGATCGTGCCGCCATCCCTTGGATCGAGGTGTTCGTCGGTGGCGGGGTGTCCACCGTCATCGCGGCGATCTGCGCCGGGCTGGCGGTGGGCGTCTTGCCTTGCCGCCTGGCTCCGGCGGAACTGGTGGAGGTCTCGCAGCGTTTCGACCTGCCCGGCCTGCCATCGTCGAAGCTGGTGGTGCATTCCAAGTTGTCGGACACCCGCACCCGTGAGTCCCTGCGAGTCATCGCCAGCGCCTTTCGCGAACCGCGCGGCTAGGCTCGCTCGGGCCCCGGGGTGTTCGACGAGCTGCAGGCGCAGGGGCCCGAGGCCGGCTTCGAATAGGGCGGGACTACCCGATCACCGGCCTGGGGCCAAATTGAATACTCAATCGGACCGGGCGACGGCGCAGGGACGCTGCGCCGCACAGCGGTTTCGACCGGGCCGCTGACAGGCGTCAGTCGACGATCACCCGCTCCTCCGGACCACCGCCCAGGCATACGCTCAACTGCTCGCCCGCCTTGTTGAAGGCGCAATAGGGCAGGGCCCGCTGGCGCATGGCGTTCAAGGGAGGAAGGATGAACAGCGCCGCGAGGATCAGTGCCCAGACGGTGCGCAGGAACAGCACATCGGCGCTGGTGGCCGCAGGGCGTGGTCCCAGGCATCGTCGACGCAACAGTTGCACGCCGCTGTAGATGAAGGCGCAGCCCATGGCCATGGCGTAGTCCAGCTCCCGGGCCATGGGGCTGAACATCAGGTTGCCGTCGGCATCGTCCGGGTAGTTGATCCGCCACCAGGCGCCCAGCAGCAAAGGCGCCACGCCCGCGCCGATCCAGGCCAGGCGAGCCCCGGGCACCCGGGTCAGCAAGGCCAGGCCCAGGCCCAGGGCACACGCCAGCCAGATGCTGAGGTACAGGATGAAGCCCATCGAGCCGCCGAACAGGGTGCCGCCGACATCCCGCGGGACAATCAATTGCACGTCGCAAAACACCATCAGCGCCAGCGGCGCCGCGACGGCGACCCAGCACAGGGGGTGGTAGAGCCAGGACCAGAAGGCGAACAGGCGGGGCATGGGCAAACTCGATGAAGGTGAAGGGTGGTTGCGGTGCAGGTTCAGGCGAGTGCCAGTGCACTGCCGACGGCGAACAGCAGCAAGGCCAGGCTGATGCCCAGCAGCGGGATGCGGAACCAGTAGCGCACGGCCAGGACCCACAGCCCGGCGAGGAAGGCCAGGCCCAGGTACAAAAGCCCCGGGGCCTGTTGCAGCAGCTCGGGATGCAGCCAGGCCAGGTAGCCATAGACCAGGCCAAAGAGCATGGCGCCCAGGCTATGGCTGGCGTTGAAACCGATCCAGGCGCGCCACAGGCTGGTCTGGGCGCTGATCACCGGGGCGACCGCGCGCATGCGTTCGGCCAGGGCCGGGTCGCGGGGCTGGAACTTGTCGGTGGCGAAGGTGTAGATCAGGTGCAGGGTACCGAGCAGCAGCACGATGGCTGAGCCGGCGATGAGCAGGGCAGGTGCCGACACGGTTCATCCTTGGGTGGTGGGCAGGGGCGCCGAGTATGCCGGGGCGCCCGGGGTTTTGCACCTGCTTGTGCAAGGGGCCGGGCAGGGCGCCGCACGCCCGGCCCGGTGCTTCAGAACTGCTCGTCGGCGAGGCTGAACAGCGGCGAGCTACCGGCACGGATGCTCTGCTCCAGGCCAAGGATGCGCGGCAGCAGGCGGCTGAAATAGAAGTCCGCGGTGCCCAGCTTGGCGCCGTAGAAGCGTTCGTCCTCGGCGCGCTTGTGCCCGGCCACCTGGGCCATGCGCGCCCACAGGTAGGCGTAGGCCACATAGCCGAACAACTGCAGGTACTCGACGCAGGCGCTGCCCACGGCGTTGGGGTTCTGCACGGCCTGTTGGCACAACCAGTCGCTGAGCTCCTCCAGGCGCTGCACGGCATCGAGCAACTGCGCCGAATAGGCCGCGCCGGGCAGGTAGGCGTAGTCGCGGATCTCGCTGGTGAACAGGCGCAGGGCCACGCCGCCGTTGGCCACCACCTTGCGCCCCAGGAGGTCCAGGGCCTGGATACCGTTGGTGCCTTCGTAGATCTGCGCAATGCGCACGTCGCGCACCAGTTGCTCCTGGCCCCATTCGCGGATGTAGCCGTGGCCACCGAATACCTGCTGGCCCAGTACGCAGCTGTCCAGGCCGTTGTCGGTGAAGAACGCCTTGGCCACCGGGGTCAGCAGCGCCACCAGGGCTTCGGCGTTGTGCCGCTCGTGGGGCTGGTCGGCGAACTTGGCCAGGTCCAGCTGCTGGCCGACGTAGCTGGCGAAGGCCCGGCCACCCTCGGTCATGGCCTTCATCGACAGCAGCATGCGCCGCACGTCCGGGTGATTGATGATCGGGTCGGCGACCTTGTCCTTGGCCACCGGCCCCGACGGGGCCCGGCTCTGCAGGCGTTCGCGGGCATAGGTACGGGCGTTCTGGTAGGAGTTCTCGGCGCAGCCGATGCCCTGGATGCCGATGGACAGGCGCTCGTAGTTCATCATGGTGAACATCGCCGCCAGGCCCTTGTTGGCCTCGCCCACCAGGTAGCCGCTGGCGCCGTCGAAGTTCAGCACGCAGGTGGCCGAGCCCTTGATCCCCATCTTGTGCTCGATGGAACCGCAGCTCACGGCGTTGGCCTGGCCCAGCTTGCCGTTGGCGTCGACATGGATCTTGGGCACCAGGAACAGCGAGATGCCCTTGGGCCCGGCTGGGGCATCCGGTAGCTTGGCCAGCACCAGGTGGATGATGTTCTCGGTCAGGTCCTGCTCGCCGCCGGTGATGAACATCTTGCTGCCGCTGATGCGGTAGCTGCCGTCGGCCTGGGGTTCGGCGCGGGTGCGGATGATCCCCAGGTCAGTGCCGGCGTGGGCCTCGGTCAGGCACATGGAACCGGCCCAGCGGCCTTCGTACATCGCCGGCAGGTAGCGCGCCTTGAGTTCCTCGCTGGCGTGGGCGTCGATGGCCAGGCAGGCGCCGGAGCTCAGGGTCGAGTACAGGGCGAAGCTGGAGTTGGCGCCGTAGAGCATCTCCTCGAACTGCACCGCGAGCATCTTCGGCATGCCCATGCCGCCGTAGGCCGGGTTGCCGCCCAGGCCGACCCAGCCGCCCTGGATGTAGGTCGCGTAGGCCTCCTTGAAGCCTGTGGGGGTGCGCACCTGGCCGGCGTCCCAGGTGGCGCCTTCTTCGTCGCCGCTGCGATTGAGCGGGGCCACCAGGGTGGCCGTGACCTTGGCCGCTTCCTCGAGGATCGCATCGGCGATGTCGCCGTCCACGGTGTCCGCCAGGGCCGGCAGCCGGGCCCAGAGCCTGGGGGCGTTGAACACTTCATGCAGGACGAAGCGCATGTCGCGCAGGGGAGCGTTGAATTCGGGCATTGCAGGAAACCTCGTGCAAGGGTGGAGGTTGCACGGCCGTGGCCGCGTGATTCGCAAGGGGCTGGCCCCGCGAACATGGCGGGGCCAGCATGCGCGGGGAGGGTGTATTCAGGCTAGAGGTTTTTCGCCATGTCGCGCAGGACGAACTTCTGGATCTTGCCGGTGGAGGTCTTGGGCAACTGGCTGAAGACCACGGTGCGCGGCACCTTGAACCCCGCCAGGTGCTCGCGGCAGAAGGCGATGATCTGGGCTTCGCGCACGTCCTGGTGGTCGGCCTTGAGGGTGATGAAGGCGCAGGGTGTCTCGCCCCATTTTTCGTCCGGCCGGGCCACCACCGCCGCTTCCAGTACCGCCGGATGGCGATAGAGCACGCCTTCGAGTTCGATGGTGGAGATGTTCTCGCCTCCGGAAATGATGATGTCCTTGAGCCGGTCGCGGATCTCCACGTAGCCGTCCGGATGGGTCACGCCCAGGTCGCCGGTGTGGAACCAGCCGCCTTCGAAGGCTTCGGCGGTGGCGGTGGGGTTCTTCAGGTAGCCCTTCATCACCGTGTTGCCGCGCATGAAGATCTCGCCGATGGTCTGGCCGTCCCGGGGCGTGGGTTCCAGGGTCTTCGGGTCGGCCACCATCACCCCTTCCAGGGTCGGGTAGCGCACGCCCTGGCGCGCCTTGATCTGCGCCCGCTCTTCCAGGGGCAACGGGTCCCAGGCGGCGTGCCAGGCGCACAGGGTCACCGGGCCGTAGACCTCGGTCAGGCCGTAGACGTGGGTGACCTGGATGCCCATCTCTTCCACGGCGCCGATCACCTTGGCCGGTGGCGCGGCCCCGGCCACCATGGCCTTGACCGGGTGGTCGATGGCCGCCTTGGCCGACTCCGGCATGTTCACCAGGGCGTTGAGCACGATGGGCGCGCCGCACAGGTGGCTGACCTGGTGCTCGCGGATCAGGTTGAGGATCTTCTGCGGGTCGACCCGGCGCAGGAACACGTGGACCCCGGCCAGGGCGGTGACGGTCCAGGGGTAGCACCAGCCGTTGCAGTGGAACATCGGCAGGGTCCACAGGTACACCGGGTGGTTGCCCATGGCCCAGGTCATCTGGTTGCCCAGGGCGTTGAGGTAGGCGCCGCGGTGGTGATAGACCACGCCCTTGGGATTGCCGGTGGTGCCGGAGGTGTAGTTCAGGGCGATGGCCTGCCACTCGTCATCCGGCCACTGCCAGGCGAACTCCGGGTCGCCCTCGGCGAGGAACGCCTCGTAGTCCAGGTCGCTGACCGGCTGGCCCTCGCCGTACTCCGGGTCGTCGAGGTCGATCACCAGCGGCGGCTGGTCGAGCAGGGCCACGGCGGCCTGGATCACTGCATGGAACTCGCGATCGGCGATCAGCACCTTGGCCTCGCCGTGGGCCAGCATGAAGGCGATGGCCTCGGCGTCCAGGCGCACGTTGAGGGCGTTGAGCACGGCACCGATCATCGGCACGCCGAAATGCGCCTCCAGCATCGCCGGAATGTTGGGCAGCATCACCGCCACCGTGTCGTTCTTGCCGATCCCGCGCCCGGCCAGGGCCGAGGCCAGGCGCCGGCAGCGACTGTAGGTCTGGGCCCAGGTGCGACGGATCGAACCATGGATCACCGCCGGATAGTCCGGATAGACCGCGGCGGTACGCTCGATGAAGCTCAGGGGCGAAAGGGCGATGTGGTTGACGGCAGACGGCGCAAGGCCTTGCTCGTAGATGGACATGGTTCGGGCACCCGGTGGCTGATTGTTAGCTCTATTGACCGAGGCGCTCGCTGGCGCCTCGGTGACTTATCCGGAAGCTTTTATATACTGTTTGCGGATTGATATGGAAGTAATACCTGAGTTGTATGGTATTAATACTATATTGATCGCCGATGATCCCTAAAGGTCCAACGATGATGCAACGCTCCGCTCACTTGAGCCATTGGCTGCGCCAGCAGCGCGAAGGCCACCTGCCGGATTCGCCCTGGCTGGGCCATGACCCGCAGCCCAGTGCGCTGCTGGATGCCGACGCCCGGGCGCTGGACCTGAACCCGGCGCTGCGCCAGTGGCTGGAGGGCGCGGCAGGGGATGGCTTGGCGGCCTGGCTGCCGGTCAACCACCCGGCCCTGGTGCGGGCCTGCCTCGACCAGCAACGGCCGATCGAGGACGTCGAGGCCCCGTGCGGCGAGCGGATCCTGCTCTGGACCTTCATCCCCGACCCGTATCGCCAGCGGGTCCTGGCCCGGTGCCGCGAGGCCACCGCCCAGGTGCAGGCCGAGCGCGAGTCGGCCAGGGCCCGGCGCCTGTACCGGCTGATCACCGAGAACACCACCGACCTGATTTCCCGGCACACCCCCGATGGCTGCTTCCTCGACGCTTCGCCTGCGTCCTGGACCCTGCTCGGCTACTGGCCCGAGGAGCTGCGCGGCATGCCCGCCCGCAGCCTGTTGCACAGCCGCGGGCTGGCCGGGCTGATGCAGCGTACCGGGGATGCCCTGGAGCAGGACGGCTACCACACCATGACCTATCGCATCCGCCATCGTGACGGCCACTACCTGTGGTTCGAGACCGCTTGCCGGGCGATCCGCGAGACCTACACCGGAGCGGTGGTGGAGGTGGTGGCGGTCTCCCGGGACATCACCGCCCGGGTCCAGGCCGAGGAGAACAAGCGGCGCCTGGCCGAGGTGGTGGAGGCCAACCCCGATCCGGTGCTGTTCGTCCAGCCGGGCGGCAGCGTCACCTACCTCAACCCGGCCGCCCGGCGCGCCCTGGGCCTGGAGCCCGGGCAGGTGATGCCCGAGCTGGCGGCGATCCTCAGTCCGGCGGTGCTGCAAAGCCTGCAGCGAGAGGGCTGGGAATGCGCCGAGCGCACCGGGCGCTGGAGCATCGAGACTCGCTTGCAGCCGCCCTCGGGCGGTGACTCGGTGGCGGTGTCGCTGATGCTCCTGGCGCACCGGGCGGCCAGCGGCGAGCGCTTCTATTCCCTGGTGGCCCATGACCAGAGCGAGCGCGAATTGCGCGAAGCCCAGCAACGTCATCACCAGGACGAGCTGGCCCATACCGCGCGTTTGGTGACCCTGGGCGAGCTGGCCTCGGGCATCGCCCACGAGATCAACCAGCCGCTGGCGGCGGTGGTCAACTACGCCAATGCCAGCCAGCGCTACTTGCAGGCGCTGGACACCCAGCCCCAGGCCGCGCGGAAGGTGGCCCAGGGCCTGGAGCGCATCGCCGAGCAGGCGACCCACGCCGCCGAGGTGATCAAGCGCCTGCGGGCGTTCCTGCGCAAGGGCGGGCGGCGGCTCCAGGCCCTGGACAGCGCCGAGGTGGCCCGGGAAACCGTGCGCCTGTGCGCCTGGGAAGCCCAGGCGTGCCAGGTGGTGATCGAGCTGCGCCTGGCGGATAATCTGCCGCCGGTCTACGCCGACCGGGTGCTGCTGGAGCAGGTGCTGCTCAACCTCTTGCGCAACGCCATCGAGGCCAATCGCGAGGTCCATGCGCAACAGGCCTCGCAGATCCTGCTCCAGGCCGTGGCCGGCGCCGAGGGTGGGGTCTGCATCAGTGTCAGCGACCAGGGCCCCGGGGTTTCTACCCAGCAGCTGGCGCAGTTGTTCACCCCGTTCTACACCAGCAAGGCCAATGGCCTGGGCCTGGGGCTGTCCATGAGCCGCAGCATCGTCGAGGGTTTCGGTGGCGACTTGCAGGCCCGGCCCCAGGCCCGGGGCCTGCGCATGGACTGCTGGCTGCCGGCCACGGCCCCGCTCGAGGCCGACCCATCCATTTCCCCGAATACAGGAGCAAGGCCATGACGAGTGCGACGCAGCAGCTGGTGTACGTGGTCGACGATGACCCGGCCATGCTCGACTCCACGGTCTGGTTGCTGGAGTCGGTGGGCCTGGCGGCCGTGCCCTTCACCAGTGGCCGCGAGTTCCTCGAGCATTGCGATCCGAGCCGCAACGCCTGTGTGCTGCTGGATGTGCGCATGCCCGGCATGGGCGGGCTGAACGTCCAGGAAGAGCTGCGCCAGCGGGAAATCGACCTGCCGCTGATCTTCGTCAGTGGCCATGCCGACGTGCCCATCGTGGTCCGCGCGTTCAAGGCCGGGGCGGTGGACTTCATCGAGAAACCCTACAACGAGCAACTGCTGCTCGATAGCGTGCAGCAGGCGCTGAACCGCGCCGGCAGCCGCCAGCGCCAGGGCGCCGGGCAGGCCCGGGTGCTGGAGCGCCTGGAGAGCCTGACGCCACGGGAAAAGGATGTGCTGCTGCCGCTGGTGCGGGGCTACACCAATCGCGAGATCGCCGAGCAGCTGGGGGTCAGCATCAAGACCATCGACCTGTACCGCTCGCGGGTGATGAAGCGCATGCAGGCCGAGCATCTGCCGGCGTTGGTGGGCATGGCCATCGCCGCCGGCCTGGTGGACCCGCTGCAATTGCGCTGAGGCCAGGCCTCAGGCCACGGCGCTGTGGCTCGGGCCTGTGCCCAGCAGGCGTTCGATGGCGCCGCTGAGCAGGCTCTCCAGCAAGGCTTCGCGCTCGCGCTCGTCCAGGGGCTGTTCCTGGAACCAGCTGGGGGCGGTATTGAGCAGGTTGGCCACCGCATGGGCGGTGGCCCGGCGCGCGGCTTCCCCTTGCCCGACCGGCGTGCCCAGCAGTTGCAGCAACTGCTGTTCGTAGCCTGTGCGCAATTGCTCGACGCGCAACTGCTGGTCGGGGTTCAGGCAGCCGCTGTCGCGCTCCACCAGGCGAAAGTGCCGGGGCAGTTCCCGGTGCAATTTCAGGTGGGCGCGGATCAGCGCCGCCAGGCAGTCGCCCTGGAGCTTGCGCCGCTGCAGGCGCTTGAGGGTGCCGTGCAGCTCGTCGAAGAACTCCTCGATCAGGTCCAGCAACAGGTGCTGCTTGCTCGGGTAGTGGTGGTACAGCGAACCCGGCGTCAGCCCCAGGTGGCTGGCCAGCTCGCGCATGCCGACCTGGCCGAAGCCCTTGCTGGCGAACAGCTCCAGGGCCTTGTCGCGGCTTTGCGCGAAGCGCGAGCAGCGTTCAGCCATAGGCATGGAAGCCGCGTCCGGTCTTGCGGCCCAGGTAGCCGGCGGCAACCATTTCCTTGAGCAGCGGGGCGGGGCGGTACTTGCTGTCGTTGAAGCCCTCGTAGAAGGCTTCGAGGATCGCCAGCAGGGTGTCCAGGCCGATCAGGTCGGCCAGGGCCAGCGGGCCGATCGGCTGGTTGCAGCCCAGGCGCATGCCGGCGTCGATGTCCTCGGCGCTGGCCAGGCCTTCCTGGAACACCAGGATCGCCTCATTGATCATCGGCACCAGGATGCGGTTGACCACGAAGCCCGGGCGGTTGCCGGCGGTGATCGCGGTCTTGCCCAGGCGCTGGGCCATGTCCAGGGCCAGGGCATGGGTCGCATCGCTGGTCTGCAGCCCGCGAATCACCTCGATCAGGCCCATGACCGGCACCGGGTTGAAGAAGTGCAGGCCGATGAAGCGCTGCGGGGCGCTGACGCTGGCCGCCAGCTGGGTGATGGACAGCGACGAAGTGTTGGAGGCGATCACGCACTCGGGGCCGACCTGGGCGGCGATCTGCTGCAGCACCTTGAGCTTGAGCTCGAGGTTCTCGGTGGCGGCCTCGATCACCAGCTGGACATCCTTGAGCGTGGCGTAGTCGGTGTTGATGCGGATGCGTTCCAGGGTCGCGAGCTTCTGCTCCTCGCTCAGCCCGCCCTTGGCCACCTGCCGGTCGAGGTTCTTGCCGATGGTGGCCAGGGCCTTTTCCAGGGCGGGCTGGGCGATGTCCAGCAGGGTCACGGCAAAGCCCGCCTGGGCGCAGACCTGGGCGATACCGTTGCCCATGGTGCCGGCGCCGATCACACCGATGTTCGCAAGATTCATCTTCGACTCTTCCTTTGTTCGTTGCCTTCGCGGAGCATGGCGGCCATGCCTTGCACGGCCCATTGTCGAGCACGAGTCTAGGGCCCCGCACGGGGGCCGGACTATGCCGAAAGCGGTCAACCGTGCTGGCGTTTTTTGCCACAACGGCCATGCCGGAGGACAGCTGCCAGATGCGCGAAACCGATTCGGTCGCCGCTTATTACCTGCGGGTCATGACCCACGCCCTGCAATCGCGGCCGGCACGCCTGGCGGCGCTGCTGACCGAGGTCGGGATCGACCCCGCGCTGCTCGAGCAGCCCCGGGCGCGGGTGCCTGGCAGCGCGTTCGCGGCCCTGTGGCTGATGCAGATCCGTGAATTGCACGACGAGTTCTTCCAGCTCGATTCCCACGGCTTGCCGCCCGGGGCCTTTGCCCTGATCTGCCGTGGACTGATCCAGGAACCGAACCTGGAAAAGGCCCTGCGCCAGTGCCTGAACAACTTCGGCCTGTTCCTGCGCGACCTGCGCGCCAGCCTCAGCTTTCGCGGCAAGCGTGCGGTGATCAGCCTCCAGAGCCAGGGCGCCGATCCGCTGCGCGCGCATTACGCCGAGGAAACCCTGCTGGTGCTGGTCATCAGCTTGCTGTGCTGGTTGGGTGGACGGCGGATTCCCATCGATCGCGCGGAGTTTCGCCACGCTCGCCTCAGCCTCGACGACGACGCGCTGCTGTGGGGCGGCAACCTGAGCTGGAACGCCGGGCGCACCGAGATCGAGTTCGCCAGCCGCCTGTTGCGCCTGCCGGTGGTCCAGGACCTGGCTTCGCTGAAGGTGTTCCTGCGCAGCGCCCCGCAATGGCTGGTGATCCGCTTTCGCAACCAGCATGGCCTCACCACCCAGGTGCACCAGCGCCTGCGTGGCAGCCACTACAGCCAGTGGCCGACCCTGGAAGCCTTCGCCAGTGAACTGCAAATGAGCCCCAGCACCCTGCGCCGGCGCCTGGAGCGCGAGGGGGGCTCCTACCAGGAGATCAAGGACGAGGTCCGCCGCAACGTCGCCGTGGACCTGCTGCGCCGCTCGTCCGCCAGTATCGGCGAGATCGCCGAGCTCACCGGGTTCCAGGAGCCCAGCGCTTTCCACCGGGCCTTCAAGAAATGGATCGGCGAGAGCCCCGGCCGCTATCGCGCGCGTTTCTCGCCCGTGGGGCCGGGCTAGCCAGCGGCGCCGCCTGGCCGGTTCTTTACCGGGGACGGGGCCTATAGGGCGCCACCAGCACCACCACGGCGTCGAGCAGCGCTTCCTGGCGCTGCGGGGCGAAGCGATCCGGTTCCACCGGCTGGACCATCTTCCAGCCATCGCCCATGGCACAGATCTGGTCGGCCAGCAGCTCGGCGTCGATATCGTCGCGGATATCGCCCTGGGCCTGGCCCTTGGCCAACATCGCGGCGAAGGACTGGCGGAAGCGGCAATAGCGTTGCTGGAAGATATCGGCCAGGGCCTGCTCGTGGCGGGCGTGGGTCAGCAGATGGAAGAGGGCGGCGAGCAGGGCGTTGGTATCGCCGCCCTTGCCCCAGCTCAGCCAGCTGGAAATGATCGTCTTGATGTCCACCCGGGGCTTGGCGGCTTCGCCTTCGAGCACGGCATCGAACTGGTCGAACAGGTCCTGCGCGGCGGCGGCGAGCATCTCTTCCTTGTTGGCGAAGTAGTAGGTCACCGCGCCAGTGGTGCAGTTGGCATGTTGGGCGACGCGGCGCATGGAGGTGCCGATATAGCCCTCTTGCGCCACCACGGCGACCACCGCTTTGAGCAGCTCTGCGCGCTTCTCCTCGTGGTTGCCGAGCGGGCGTCCCCGTCGCGCCGGACTGCCGGATTTGCCGCTTGCTGTCGTGGGGGATGGGGAGAGTCGAGAATCATGCATAGGAATGAGTGGGGTCTTTGGCTTGCCTGTCGGGGGGAAGCGGACTTCCTTGTGAGCCGCCAGCATAGGTAATTTCCGGGGTAAAAGCATCCGCGACCAATGGACGAAACAGCCCGTTTTCGGGGTGAAAGCGCCGTGCTAGAGCGCTTGCCGCCATGTGCCCAATACTCCGGGCCGATACTCAGGAGCAACTGCGCCCAGGCATCTGGATGCCATGCTGCCGGACCCGGCGGTACAAGGTCGCGCGGGAGATGCCCAGGGCCTGGGCGGCGGCCACGGGCTTCCAGCGATGACGCACCAGGGCATCCAGCAGCGCCTGGCGTTCCGGGCTGCTCGCCGGGTCCGGGGCCTGGGTAGCGATTGCCTGGGTACTGGCGCGGTGCAACTGCTCCGGCAGGTCCTGCAGTTGGATCACCGGCCCTTCGCACACCGCACAGGCATAACGCAGCACATGGCGCAGCTGGCGCACGTTGCCCGGCCAGCGATAGCCCAGCAGGCACTCCAGGGCCGCGTCGCCCAGTTGCAGGGGCGTGCCGCAACGCTGGGACTCTTCCTCGACGATCTTGGTGATCAGCGCCAGGCGGTCGCTGCGCTCGCGCAACGGCGGTAGCTGGAAGCGCGCGCCGCCCAGGCGGAAATACAGGTCCTCGCGAAAGCTGCCGTCGGCCACCAGCGTCTCCAGGTCGCGGTGGGTGGCGCAGATCACCTGGATGTCCACCGCCTGGCGCCGCGCGGCGCCCAGCGGCGCCACTTCGCCCTCGGCCAGCACCCGCAGCAGGCGGGTCTGCAAGGCCAGGGGCATGTCGCCGATCTCGTCCAGGAACAGGGTGCCGCCGTCAGCTTGTTGCAGCAGGCCCTGCATGCCCTTGCTGGAGGCTCCGGTGAAGGCCCCGGCGACATAACCGAACAGTTCGCTTTCGATCAGGTTTTCCGGAATCGCCGCGCAGTTCACCGCCACGAACGGCCGCTCGCGGCGCTGGCTGGCCTGGTGCAACTGGCGGGCGAAGACTTCCTTGCCGCTGCCGGTTTCGCCCTGGACCAGTACCGGCAAGTGACGATCCTTGACCCGCACCGCCAGGCGCAGGCTCTGCTCCACCCTGGGGTCCAGCGCCTGCCCGGCCCGTTGCAGCCGTGGCCGGCTGGCCGGCCTGCGCGGCGCTTGCAGGCGACCGTGCAGCTCGCCATCCAGGGGCCACAGCGCCTGGTCCCTGGCGCGCTGCAGCAGCTGGGTGTCGAACACCTGGGCGATGTGCCGGGGCACCTGGCCGTGGCGGCGCAGCAAGTAGGCCCGGGCGGCGGGGTTCAGCGCTTGCAGGCAACCGTCGTCGTCCCAGGCCAGCAGGAAGTCCGGCTGGCTGTCGACATAACCCGGGCTGGCGTGGGCCCGCAGGACCCAGTAGCCCTGGGCGCTGCTCATGAAGAACGCCTGCTCGATCGCCCGCGCGCTCTGTACCACCAGCTGGCGGATCAGGTGCTGGGAACGGCGATCGTCCGGCGAGCGCACCGCCGAGACGTCCAGCACCCCCAGCAACCCGCCCTGGGGGTCGAAGACCGGGGCGGCGGAGCAGGTCAGGCCGATGAAGGCGGCGCGAAAGTGATCGCGCTTGTGCACCGTCACCGCCGCGCCGCTGGTGAGCACCGCGGCCACGCCGCAGGTGCCTTCCTCGCCCTCCGACCAGCAGGTGCCCAGGTACAGGCCGGCCTTGCGGCAATCGTTGCGGATGGCGGACTCGACCCGGTAGTCGATGGTGCGGCCCTGGGCGTCGGTGAGCAGCACGCAGTAGTCGGCATCGCGCACCTGGCCATGCAGGCGCGCCACTTCTTCGCTGGCGATGCGCAGGAACAGCTCCGAGCGCTCGCGGCACTGCTTGAGCAGGTCTTCGGAGAGGATGCGCGGCCCCTGCAGCGAGGCGGGGTCCAGATGGTGCTGCTCCATGGAGCGACGCCAGGAATCGAGGATCAGGTTCGGCACCGGCGCCTGGGGCAGGTGCGCGGCGTTCTTCAAGACCCGGCTGACGCAGTCGACGTGGGCGCGGGAATGAGCGGAAAGCATGACAGGCCTCCGGTTGCAGCTTCTTGGCGTTGTGGACGCATTAAGCGCCGAACCGCGCCCGCGGACAAGCACCGGCTGGCCCGGCGGCGGGGTTGAGACGCAACGTCTCAAGGTCTCGCCGCTGCCCCGTGCAACCTGATATGCAACGTCTCATGCACGGGCTTTCCCGGCACCCGGGCGACAGCACGGCAACCGCTCTGCGACAGGCGTTTTCACAGGTCTTTCGACAATTGGCACCGGCCTTGCTCTGGCTCTTGGCAACCAGCGCCGACTGGCCCATCGAAGAATAAGAACGAGGTGCCCGATGCTTTCTCCTGCCTGTGCTCCGCCCGCGGTGAGCCCATGAGCCGCCGCCCCCTGACCGTCGGCATCATCGCCAACCCCGCCTCGGGCCGCGATGTGCGCCGCCTGACCGCCAATGCCGGGCTGTTCTCCAGTACCGACAAGGTCTGGGTGATCCAGCGCCTGCTGGCGGCCTTCGGCGCCACGGGTATCGAGCGGGTGCTGATGCCCACCGACATGACCGGCATGGTCGCCGCGGTGCAGAAGAACAGCCGCAGCCGCCAGGCCCGCGAGCAGCACTGGCCGGAGCTGGAGTTCCTCGACCTGACCCTGCGCCAGAGCGTCGAGGACACCCGCCAGGCGGCGCGCTGGATGGCCGGGCGCGAGGTGGCGCTGATCGCCGTGCTCGGTGGCGACGGCACCCACAAGGCGGTGGCGGCCGAGGTCGGCGATATCCCGCTGCTGACCCTGTCCACCGGCACCAACAACGCCTTTCCGGAACTGCGCGAAGCCACCAGCGCCGGCCTGGCCGGCGGGCTCTACGCCAGCGGCCGGGTGAGTGGCGAGATCGCCCTGCGGCGCAACAAGCGGCTGCTGGTGCGCGAGCCTTCCCGGGGGCTTTGCGAAGTGGCCCTGGTGGACGTGGCGGTGTCGCCCCTGGCCTTCATCGGGGCCCGGGCCATCAGCCGCGCCAGCGACCTGGCCGAGGTCTTCGTGACCTTCGCCGAGCCGCAGTCCATCGGTATTTCCGCGCTCTGCGGGCTGTGGCTGCCGGTGACCCGGCAACAGCCCCACGGCGCCTGGATGCGCCTGGCACCAGGTTCGCCCGAGGCGCTGCTGGTGCCCCTGGCCCCGGGGCTGTTGCAAGGTTGCGGGGTGCTGGAGGCCGGCTACCTGCCACCCGGTGAGCCCCAGCCCCTGTGCCTGGGCGCCGGCACCCTGGCCCTGGATGGCGAGCGCGAGATCGAGTTCAACCCCGGCGACCGGCCCACGGTCACCCTGGATGCCGGCGGCCCGCTGAGCATCGACGTCAACGCGGTCCTGGAACACGCGGCGCGCCAGCGCCTGCTGGCCATCGACCGCAGCCACCGGCAACACCCCATGAACCTTCAGCCTGAAGACACCCCTGGAGAATAAAAATGTCGACACCCCTGAACGCTGACCAACTGCTGCACGCCTATCGGGTGATGCGCACCATCCGCGCTTTCGAAGAGCGCCTGCACGTGGAGTTCGCCACGGGCGAGATCCCTGGTTTCGTCCACCTCTACGCCGGCGAGGAGGCCTCGGCCGCCGGGGTCATGGCCCACCTGCGCGATGACGATTGCATCGCCTCCAACCACCGTGGCCACGGCCATTGCATCGCCAAGGGCGTGGACGTCTACGGGATGATGGCCGAGATCTACGGCAAGAAGACCGGGGTCTGCCAGGGCAAGGGCGGCTCCATGCACATCGCCGATTTCGAGAAAGGCATGCTCGGCGCCAACGGCATCGTCGGTGCCGGGGCGCCGCTGGTGGTGGGCGCGGCCCTGGCGGCCCGGCTGCAAGGCAGCGACGGCGTGTCGGTGGTGTTCTTCGGCGACGGCGGCTCCAACGAGGGCGCGGTGTTCGAAGCCATGAACATGGCCTCGGTGTGGAACCTGCCGTGCCTGTTCATCGCCGAGAACAACGGCTATGCCGAGGCCACCGCTTCGAACTGGTCGGTGGCTTGCGACCACATCGCCGACCGTGCCGCGGGTTTCGGCATGCCCGGGGTGACGGTGGACGGCTTCGATTTCTTCGCCGTGCATGAAGCCGCCGGCGCCGCCGTGGAGCGCGCCCGGGCCGGGGAGGGGCCGTCGCTGATCGAGGTCAAGCTGACTCGTTACTACGGCCACTTCGAGGGCGATGCCCAGACCTACCGCGCCCCGGACGAGGTCAAGCATTACCGCGAGCACAACGATTGCCTGATGCAGTTTCGCCAGCGCACCACCCGCTCGGGCCTGGTGCAGGCCAGCCAGCTGGACGGCATCGATGTCGAGGTGCAAGCGCTGATCGAGGACGCGGTGCGCAAGGCCAAGAGCGATCCCAAGCCGAGCCCGGCGGACCTGCTTAGCGACGTGTACGTCGCCTACCCCTAAGAACCTGCCCACGATCTGCTGCGCTTAGCTCATGCGGCGTTAAAAATGGCTTCGAAATGGCTCATTTAGGGCCCTGAATTGCGCTTTCTCAGCCATTTTTGCCTTGCCTGAGCGTCGCTCGCTAGATCGTGAACAGGTTCTAAAACCCTCTCCAAGAACAACAAGAGACCACCATCATGGCGAGAAAGATCAGTTACCAGCAGGCCATCAACGAAGCCCTGGCCCAGGAAATGCGCCGCGACCCCAGCGTGTTCATCATGGGCGAAGACGTGGCGGGCGGTGCCGGCGCACCCGGCGACAACGACGCCTGGGGCGGCGTGCTCGGGGTGACCAAGGGCCTCTACCATCAATTCCCCGGGCGGGTGCTGGATACCCCATTGTCGGAAATCGGCTACGTCGGCGCCGCCGTGGGCGCGGCCACCCGGGGCGTGCGTCCGGTGTGCGAGTTGATGTTCGTCGACTTCGCCGGCTGCTGCCTGGACCAGATCCTCAACCAGGCGGCCAAGTTCCGCTACATGTTCGGCGGCAAGGCCCAGACCCCGCTGGTGATCCGCACCATGGTCGGCGCCGGCCTGCGCGCCGCGGCCCAGCATTCGCAGATGCTCACCTCGCTATGGACCCATATCCCCGGGTTGAAGGTGGTCTGCCCCTCGTCGCCCTACGACGCCAAGGGCTTGCTGATCCAGGCCATCCGCGACAACGACCCGGTGATCTTCTGCGAGCACAAGCTGCTCTACAGCCTGCAAGGCGAGGTGCCGGAGGAGTCCTACGCGATTCCCTTCGGCGAGGCCAACTTCCTGCGCGACGGCAAGGACGTGACCCTGGTGTCCTACGGGCGCACGGTGAACACCGCGCTGGACGCGGCCCGCAACCTGGCCGGGCGGGGCATCGATTGCGAGGTCATCGACCTGCGCACCACCAGCCCGCTGGATGAGGACAGCATCCTGGAAAGCGTGGAGAAGACCGGACGCCTGGTGGTCATCGACGAAGCCAACCCACGTTGCTCCATGGCCACCGACATCTCGGCGCTGGTGGCGCAAAAAGCCTTCGCCTCTCTCAAGGCGCCGATCGAGATGGTCACCGCGCCCCATACCCCGGTGCCGTTCTCCGACGCCCTGGAAGACCTGTACATCCCCGACGCGGCGAAGATCGAAAACGCCGTGCTCACTGTGATCGAGTGGAGCCGCCGATGAGCCAGATCCATACCCTGACCATGCCCAAGTGGGGCCTGTCGATGACCGAGGGCCGGGTCGATGCCTGGCTCAAGGAAGAAGGCCAGCGCATCAGCAAGGGCGACGAAGTGCTGGATGTGGAGACCGACAAGATCTCCAGCAGTGTCGAGGCGCCGTTTTCCGGCGTGCTGCGCCGGCAGGTGGCGCGCCAGGACCAGACCCTGGCGGTGGGCGCGCTGCTGGGCATCGTGGTGGAGGGCGAGGCCAGCGACGCCGAGATCGACGCGGTGATCGAGCGCTTCCAGGCCAGCTTCGTGCCCGGCGACAGCGCCGCCGAAGAGAGCGGCCCGGCGCCGCAGAAGGCCGAAGTCGGCGGCCGGCTGATTCGTTACTTCGAGCGCGGTGAAGGCGGCACGCCGCTGGTGCTGGTGCACGGTTTCGGCGGCGACCTCAACAACTGGCTGTTCAACCACGAAGCCCTGGCCGCCGGGCGCCGGGTGATCGCCCTGGACCTGCCGGGCCACGGCGAGTCGGCCAAGGCCTTGCAGCGTGGCGACCTGGACGAGCTGAGCGAAGTGCTGCTGGCGCTGCTGGATCACCTGGACGTTGCCCAGGCGCACCTGGTGGGGCATTCCATGGGCGGCGCGGTGGCCTTGAACGCCGCGCGCCTGGCGCCGCAGCGGGTGCGTTCCCTGAGCCTGATCGGCAGCGCCGGGCTGGGGGCCGACATCAACGGCGATTACCTGCGCGGTTTTATCGAGGCCGGCAATCGCAACGCCCTCAAGCCGCAGCTGGTGCAGCTGTTCTCCAACGCGGAACTGGTGAATCGGCAGATGCTCGACGACATGCTCAAGTTCAAGCGCCTGGAAGGCGTGGACACGGCCCTCGGGCAGCTTGCGGGCACGCTGTTTGCCGACGGTCGCCAGCAGGCCGACCTGCGCCCCGTGGTGCAGGACGGTGGGCGGCCGGTGCTGGTGATCTGGGGCAGCGACGACCGGATCATTCCGGTGAGCCACAGCGCCGGCCTCAAGGCGCAGATCGAGGTGCTGCCGGGACAGGGGCACATGGTGCAGATGGAAAGCGCGGAGCAGGTCAACCGCCTGATCCTCGACTTCATCCAGCAGCACTGAGGTTCGCTGCGCCGGCCAGGGGGCCGTCGCAGCTCTACGACAATCAGGAGAAGCCACGATGAGCGTTTCCCTCAAGCCTGTTGCCAGCATGCGCGCCGCGGTCTGGCACGGCCGCCACGACATCCGCGTCGAAGACGTGCCCCTGCCCGAGGCGCCGCCTGCCGGCTGGGTGCAGATCCGCGTCGACTGGTGCGGCATCTGCGGTTCCGACCTGCACGAATACGTGGCAGGCCCGGTGTTCATGCCGGTGGACGCGCCGCACCCGCTGACCGGGATCAAGGGCCAGTGCATCCTCGGCCACGAGTTCTGCGGCCAGATCGTCGCCCTGGGCGAAGGGGTCCAGGGCTTCAGTGTTGGCCAGGCCGTGGCGGCGGACGCCTGCCAGCACTGCGGCACCTGTTATTACTGCACCCATGGGCTGTACAACATCTGCGAGAACCTGGCCTTCACCGGGCTGATGAACAACGGCGCCTTCGCCGAACTGGTCAACGTGCCGGCCAACCTGCTGTACGCCTTGCCGGCCAACTTTCCCGCCGAGGCCGGGGCGCTGATCGAGCCGCTGGCGGTGGGCATGCATGCGGTGAAAAAGGCCGGCAGCCTGCTGGGGCAGAACGTGGTGGTGGTCGGCGCCGGGACCATCGGCCTGTGCACCATCATGTGCGCCAAGGCTGCCGGAGCGGCCCAGGTGATCGCCCTGGAAATGTCCGGGGCGCGCAAGGCCAAGGCCCTGGAGGTGGGCGCCAGCCTGGTGCTCGATCCCAAGGCGTGCGATGCCCTGGCCGAGGTCAAGCGCCTGACCGGTGGCCTGGGGGCCGATGTCAGCTTCGAGTGCATCGGCAACAAGCACACCGCCAAGCTGGCCATCGACCTGGTGCGCAAGGCCGGCAAGTGCGTGCTGGTGGGGATCTTCGAAGAGCCCAGCGAGTTCAACTTCTTCGAACTGGTGGCCACCGAGAAGCAGGTGCTCGGAGCCCTGGCCTACAACGGCGAGTTCGCCGACGTGATCGCCTTCATCGCCGATGGCCGCCTGGATATCACGCCGCTGGTGACCGGGCGCATCCAGCTGGAGGACATCGTCGGCCAGGGCTTCGAGGAACTGGTCAACAACAAGGAGCACAACGTCAAGATCATCGTTTCACCGAGTCGGCTCTAGCGCTCGATCGCGGGCGATTTGGCGATGGCCGGCCACGGCCATCGCACTTTTTTACCGTTTTGCGTTCTATGGGCAGGCCTGGCTGCGCCGATCCCCGCTGCAGCCCGTGAATGTCGACCCGGTGCCGATGGCCTACGCTCCCTCTTCTTGCATGATGCAAACCCCGTTTCCCACCTGGTTATTGGCAGGCCTGCTGATGCTCGGCGCCACTGGCTGCACCCAGCAGCAGGGGCGTGATATCGCCAACCAGTTTCGCAATGGCAAGGCCGACGAGTTCTTCCAGACCAGCGTCGATCGCATGGCCACCATCGGCATGCGCGACAACCTGCAGAGCCTGTACCTGCTGATGGGCAAGCTCTACCTGCGCAACCCCAGCCAGTGGCGCAAGTCCGGGTATGCCGATGGCACCGCGGCGCAGCGGGCGATCCGCAATGCCATCGAACAGCGCCAGCCGTTGCCGGCCCTGGGCGATCGCCGGGACCTGGCGGCCTTGAGCTATTCCCTGAGCCCGGAGTTCCAGGGCGATCGGGTCGGTGCCTTCATCTACGCCATCGGCAGCATGCTGGTGACCGCCCACGGTGGGCGCACCGAGTTCTACATGACCGACACCCTGGACCCGCAATTCATCAGCAACGCCGCGCGCAATATCGAGAAAGCCACCTGGATGCTGGGCCAGCGCCAGGATGCCAGCGGGGTATTGCTGCTGTTCTCCAACGAGATCTCGGAGGAGGGCAGCAACCTGAGTTTCGCCGTGGAGTTCGGCAAGATCGTCGCGCGCCTGGACCTGCTGACGCAGATCCTCGACGAGCGTTACCGGCGGGTGGGGCTCAACTATGCGCAAAGCCTGTTGCTGATGAATTTCCTGCCGGTGCAGTAGCACCGTGGCTATCGATTTGGCGGCCCGTGCCGGGCCGTGCGCAGCCTGCGGCAGCGGCTACACGGCGTTTTTTACCACCGTTAGCTCGATCCGCCATCCCAGCACGCGCAACGCCTGCTCCACCTTCTCGATCTTCGATCGGTGCAGCAGGTTCACCAGCCGGTCCACCTGGGGTCGGTTCACCCCCAGGCGCCTGGCCAGCTCCGCCTTGCTCACCCGCTGCCTGAGCATGGCATTCCACAGCGCCACCTTGGCCACGCTCAGCGCCGGCAGGCGCACCAGCTTTTGCCCCGCAGGGCAGGGCGAGGGCAGCGGAATGGCCATCCGCTGCAGCACATACAACGACAGCGCCATCTCCAGGGCGACCACCGCATCGGCCATGGCTTGCTCCGGCGTCTCGCCGACACAGGCCATGCCGGGTACGTCGATGCAACTGATCCGCGGCTGGCCGTTTTCCAGGTTCATGATCACAGGGTATGCGTACATGGCTGCTTATCCTTCTATAGGGCCGGACTTCATTCCTTAAAGAAGCAATTGCAAGGGCAGGCTTAGCCGCCAGATCGCACTATAAAAATGATGCAAAGGTCGGCACAACGAAGCTTGGCCGGGCAATGTTTGAATGTTTATGTCCAAGGCTCTAGGTCGAGGGCCCGAGGCGGTGGCAGGCAAGCAGCCTGAAAACCTCAGCTGTGGACAAGAGTGCGCGCGGACGCCGGCCGGGGTTGGGCGAGCGCCAGGACGTAGGCGCTGAACATGTCCGCCAGGCCGTCGGCACGTTCGGTCATGGCGTTCTTCGTGTGGGGCTTGCTGGAGAAATCCTTGCCCACCGAACTGAGGGTGCAGAGGATCAGCTCGCAGGCCGCGGCGCGGGTCGCCTCGCTGGCATCGGGCAGCAGCTGGAGCATGAAGCCGGTGAAAATCTGCCGTCCCGCCGCACGGGCGGCGCCCGCTTCGGGGGCGTCGCGATACAGCGGCGCGGCCTCGTTCAAGGCACTGCGCAACGGCGCCTCCTCGCACTCCGAGCGGATGAAGGCATGCACCAGGCTGCGCAGGCGCGCCAGGGGCGGTTGTGCCGGGTCGTCGAGGATCCGGCTCAGCATCTGCCGGGTTTGCAGCCACTCATCGCTTTGCAGGCGGAACAGGATCGCCGCCTTGTTGGGAAAATACTGGTACAGCGAACCAATGCTCACCCCGGCCTTTTCCGCGACCCGCGCGGTGGTGAAGCGCTTGGCGCCCTGTTGGGTCAAAACCTGAATGGCGGCCTGCAGAATCGCTGCTACCAGCTCGGTGGAGCGCGCCTGTTGCGGCTGTTTGCGTGAGGAAATACGGGGGTTCTGGCGCTTGTTCATGGACAGTTCGGACGTGCCTGGAAATGCGAATAGCGGATGGGCCGAATCGCTCCCATCATGGTCGTGACTCAACATCTTAGCCCCATCCGATGGAAGACCAGCATGACGACCCTCACCAGCGAGCCCTTGGCGGGCTTGATCGAACGCCTCTACACCCTGGCCGATGCCGCCACCAGCCCGGCCCTCGATGACGTGCCCCGGGAAGAACGCGAACGGCTGATGCACAGCAAGACCGACTACCTGAAGCTCTACGGGCTGCTCAAGGACCTGTGGCTGCCGGTCTCGCGGGATACCGGCAAGTTGCTGTACCTGCTGGCGCGCAATGCCAAGGCCAGGCACATCGTCGAATTCGGCACCTCGTTCGGCCTGTCCACCCTGCACCTGGCGGCTGCCCTGCGCGACAACGGCGGCGGCCTATTGATCGGCAGCGAATTCGAAGCCTCGAAGGTCGCCATGGCCCGCGAGCACATGCTCGAGGCCGGCGTCGGCGACCTGGTGCAGATTCGCCAGGGCGACGCGCTGGTGACCTTGGCCCGCGACCTTCCGGACAGCGTCGACCTGCTCCTGCTCGATGGCGCCAAGGCGCTGTATGGCGAGGTCCTGGGCCTGGTGGAACCGCACCTGAAGCCTGGCGCGCTGGTGCTGGCGGACAACACCGACTACTGCCCCGAGTACCTGGCCCATGTCCGGGCGCCAGAGAACGGCTACCTGTCCGTGCCGTTCGCCGATGATATCGAGTTGAGCATGCGCCTGGGCTGAGGCGCCGGGGGCGCTGTGATGGTTCAGCGCCCGGTTTTTTCCTGCGCGGCATCGGCCAGGGGGCTCGAGCGGCCCTTGATGTCGTGCTCCCAAAACGGTCGATGCGCTGGATCTCATGCCCCGGCAAGGCCACGTTGGCCCTTTCGGTTTTGCCCGGGTAGGGCGTGAGGTCGAGATCCAGCCTGTCCCAGCCCAACCTGTCCATGCTTTTCACCTGACTTGATGCGGTCCTGTGTGCCTGTCCGTTGCTGCGGGTGTGGCCACTGGCGGTTCCGTTCTGGCAGCGGCTCACGTTTGAGAATCCGGAATACCGGCCCAGACAAAAGTAAGCAAAACGCTCTGCCCCCTCACTCGGTGCCTCGCATAGCGAGGCATGCCCTCTCTCCGGTTGGTCCGTGGGCGGCCGCTCCCGGCTCAATACCTGCGTTCGGCCATCGTGTTTAAAGGGGCGAGTGGATCAAGATCAAAAGCCAAAGCCGGCGGAGCGGCTGCTGCCGTGCCTGGAACGCTCCAGGCCTCAACCCACGAAAATTTCACACCAGCAAAATGGTTTTGTGACAAGGCTGGAACTATCGTGATGACAAAGTGCAATCGCCTGTAGCCATCGCTGTTTGGCCCAACCTGGCATCGGTGCCCTGTCCCGATCCCTGGCGCCGACAGCGTGCAACCACGAACCGCCAGCCTTCTATCTATAAAGAGAGATCACCAATGAACGTCAGGACAATGAACCTCGCTCCCAGGTTTGCCGTGTTTTTCTCGCTCATTATCCTGGTGGTCTTTGCCCTGGGAGTGGTCGCGGTGTTGCAGATGGGCAAGCTGCGCGAGTCCGAGCAGGATGTGGAAAACAACTGGATGGCGAGCATCCGGGAAATCGGCAAGATGAAGGCCGGCACCTTGCGCCTGCGCCTGGAAAGCCTGCGCATTACCGTGACCACCGACGAGCAGCAGCGCCAGACCCGCATCGCTGCGTTGAGTGGTTATCGCAGTACCCTGCAGGACACCCTGAGCCAGTACGAGCCGCTGATCACCGGCCCGGCGGAGCGGGAGTTGTACCAGGCGGTGGCTGGGGATGCGCAGGCCTACTTCAAGCTGCTGGACGAGCTGGAGCCGCTGTTGCGCAGCGGCGACAACGCGGCGGCCATCACCCTGATCAACACCCGCATCAGCCCCATGACCAATTCCCTGCAGGACAAGATGGACAAGCTCTCGGACTTCAATGAGGAGGGGGCCAAGGGCGCCGGGGTACGGGCGACCTCGATCTACAGCGGCGGCGTCAGCCTGGTGGTCGGCTTGCTGGCGGTCACCGTGCTGCTGACCGTCGCCCTGGCGGCGGTGCTGACCCGCAGCATCACCGCGCCGATTGGTGATGCCCTGGCGGTGGCCGAACGCATCGCCGGCAGCGACCTGTCCCGGGACATCGGCGTAAGCGGCGGCGACGAAGCCGGCCGGCTGTTGGCCGCACTGGCGAAGATGCAGGCCAACCTGCGGGAGACCATCGCCCATATCGCCGACTCCTCGACGCAGCTGGCTTCGGCCTCGGAAGAAATGACCGCGGTGACCGAAGACGCCAGCCGTGGGCTGGTGCGGCAGAACGACGAAGTCAGCCTGGCCGCCACCGCCGTGACGCAGATGAGCGCTGCGGTGGATGAAGTGGCGCGCAACGCCGAGGCCGCCGCGCAGTCTTCCCGCGAGTCGCTGGAGTTCACCCGCTCCGGCATCGAGAACGTGGCCCAGACCCTCAAGGCCATCGAAGGCCTGGCCGGCAACGTCGCCAGCACCGGCGAGCAGGTCAAGGCCTTGTCCAGCAGGGCCCAGGACATCAGCAAGGTGGTGGAGGTGATTCGCGCCATCGCCGAGCAGACCAACCTGCTGGCCCTCAACGCCGCCATCGAAGCGGCGCGGGCCGGCGAGCAGGGCCGTGGCTTTGCGGTGGTGGCCGACGAGGTGCGGGCGCTGGCCCACCGGACCCAGCAGTCGACCCAGGAGATCGAGCAGATGATCAGCGCGATCCAGGCCGACTCGACCCAGGCGGTGAGCGCCATGAGCGTCAGCGCCGAGATGGCCAACAACTCGATCTCGGTGGCGCAGAACGCCGACCAGTCGCTCAAGCAGATTGCCCAGGCCATTACCCAGATCAACGAACGCAACCTGTTGATTGCCACCGCCTCGGAAGAGCAGGCGCAAGTGGCCCGCGAGGCCGACCAGAACCTGACCAGCATCCGTGAGCTGTCGGTCCAGAGTTCGGCGGGGGCCAGTCAGACGGCCAGTGCCTGTGGGGAGATGGCCAACCTGGCGACGGAGTTGAATCGACTGGTTGCGCGGTTCAAGGTCTAGGCAGCGCTGCTGCCTATGGAGAGCCGCCCCATTAGCCTGTAGCCGCTGTCGAGCGCAGCGAGGCTGCGCACGAGGATGCAGTCCTCGCCAAACCTGGCGATGCTCTTCACCTGACTTCACGCGGTTCTGTGTGCCTATCCGTTGCTGCGGGTGCGGCCACTGGCGGTTCCGCTCTTACTGCGGGTCACTTTGGAAAAGCCGGAATGCCGGCCCAGCCCAAAGTAACCAAAGGGCTTCTGCCCTCTCACTCGGTGCCTCGCCCAGGCTCGGCATGCCCTTTCTCCGGTATTGCTCCGTGGGCCGCCGCAATGGGCCATCCATGGCCCAGCGCGGCTAACCCGGCGTCCTGCCGGGTTGCCCACGGCTCAATACCTGCGTTCGGCCATCGTGTCTAAAGGGGCGGGTGGATCAAGATCACAAGCCAAAGCCAGGTGACGCTGTTGTCGTCACGGTCGAAGGTTGTGCTCGGCTCGGCTGGAGTCGCCAGGGCGTCTGCCGTGTTGTTCAGCCTAATCCTCGCGATCTGGCCCATGGGGGATCTCGCCCTTAGAGCTTCATCCCCACCGCCAGCCGGTTGAAGGCGTTCATCAAGGACACGGCCAGCGTCAGGTCGGAGATCTCGACGTCGCTCAGGTGTGCTTTCAGTGGTTCGTACAGTTCGTCCGGCGCGCCTTTGTCGTGGACGTAGGTGAGGCTTTCGGCCCAGGCCAGGGCGGCGCGTTCGCGGTCGTCGAACAGTTCGCTGACACGCCAGCCGGCGAGGCAGTCCAGCTTGTCTTGCGTCACTCCATTCTCGCGCAGGGTCTGCGAGTGCTTGCCCAGGCAGAACGAGCAGCCGTTGATCTGCGAGACGCGCAAGTACACCAGTTCCAGCAAGGGCAAGCCCATCGGGCTGGCGGCGAGCGCGGTGTTGGTGGCGAGCAGGCCTTGATAGGCGGCAGGCGACAGGGAGGCAAAGGGCAGTCTGAGTTGGCTCATGCTGAAACTCCGATGGAGAAAAAAGTGATCAAGCACCCACGAGAGGGTTGAACAGGGGCTTGGAGAACAATGCAGTGCGGGCTTCTTCGATGGTCTGCCGCACGGCGTCGTCTCCGAGCACCAAGCCCTGGAGGTAGGTGAACCGCAGGTCGAACAGGCCGAGGGTGTTGAGCACATGGCGCAGGTACGGCGTCAGGAAGTCCGGTTGGCGTGCCCGCTCGCCCTGGTGAACGCCGCCGGAGCTCACCAGCACCTGCACCGGGCGGTCCTCGAGCAGGCCGACCTTGCCCTCCGGGCCGGAGCTGAAGGTGCGGTGAATGCGCAGGACATAATCGACCCAGAGCTTGAGCGCGGCCGGCAGGGTGAAGTTGTGCATGGGCGTGGCAATGACCAGGGCATCGCTGCGCTGCAACTCGCCGATCAACCGTTCGGACACCTCGAACAGCGGCGCGTCGAAGGGCGTGGGGCTGGTCAGGGCGTGGGCGTAGTCCGGGCCCAGGGGTGGCAGCGGCTGCGCCGCCAGGTCGCGTTCGACGAGTTCGAGGTGCGGATAGCGGTGGCCCAGGGCGCTCGCCAGTTCCAGGGCCAGCTGGTGCCCGTGGGAAACCTGGCCGTGGGGGCTGGCGTTGATCAGCAGCAGGTTGTTCATGCCGGCTCCTCACCGCGCAGGCGCTGGGTGAAGTGCATGCCGCGGGCCAGCAAGCCCTGGCGAAAATAGAAGCGCTGGGCCAGGGGCATGTGCAGGCCGGTATCCAGCACCACGTGCTCGCATTGACGTTGCACGGCTTCATCCCGCACGGCGCTCAGCAGCCGGGCGCCCACGCCGCTGCGCTGAAGCTGTGGGCACACCACCAGGTCATCGACGTAGATGAAGTGCCCGTAGAGCAGGTTTTCCAGCGTGCGGTAACCCGCCAGGCCGACGATGTGCTCTGCCTCCCACGCGGCGAGCAAGCGGTAGCCCTGCTCGGTTTGTCGGGCCACTTGGGCGACATAGGCTGCCGGGCTGCTGAGCTGCGGGCGCAAGACCCGCATCAAGTCGAAACTGGCCGCCAGGGCCGCCTCGCTATCGAGGTGTTGAAGGGTGTAGGACATGTCCGTCATCCGCTGAAAAGAGATGACCCACCTTAGAAGGGCGATGGCTTAAGCTATAGAGCCAAAAAGTGCATAAATGACTAGGCCATGATGCTTGCATTCGAACTGGACCGCAGCCAGACGGCGCCAATCTATCGCCAGCTTTATCAACGGTTTCGCGAGTCCATCGCCGATGGCCGCCTGCGTCCGGGAGACCGCGTACCGGCGGTGCGCGCCCTGGCGGCGGAACTGAACCTGGCGCGTGGCACCGTGGAAGCGGCCCACCCACTGCTGATGGGCGAGGGGTACCTGGCGGCTCGCGGGGCCGCCGGGACCCTTGTGACCCCGCCGTTGGCGCCGGTTTGTGTGCCCTCGCGGCACGTCCCGGTGGGC
>NZ_JBJJLO010000041.1:0-48744 GCF_046230915.1 Pseudomonas sp. KCJK8993 | reverse complement strand
AAAGGAAAAATGATATAATAACCACCAACCATCAGCGATTTGACCATAAACATACAGAAACACAACTACAGCTATAAGCCCTCCCCCACCCCATAACGCCCATATGTAAGGCCAGGGCATCTCAACAACCCCGCCTAAAAAGGGAATAGCGGAGAGAAAACTCAGAACAATCGCTACACCTCCTCCCCTCGGAGTCGGAACTGAATGGGAACTACGATCATTGGGAATATCCATGAGGCTGCGCGTCAGCGCATAACGTCGCAGCACCCACGTTAGTAAAAGCGAAGCACCGAGCACCACCAACATCAACCAGCTAATTGCCATCTAGACTTCTAATCCTTAAAAACAAAAGAGGGTATTAATTGAATATCCACTCTTAACCAATAATAAAAACGCACAAAACTACTAAAAAATAGAAATCAGGTATTTTTTGCAAGAAAATCCCTGGCTGTAGTACCCAGTGCAGAATCTACGCTTAACGGTGGCTTCCATCCCAGCAACTCTCGGTTTTTGTCGATATCGACCTGAAGCGAGCCACAGAGGCGCTGCGAAAGAGACTGCTTGCCCAACAAGAATGCTGCAAGCTTCAAAAAGAAACTCGGGATAGGTAAAAGTCGAGCAGGCTTATTCAATGCTTGCGCCATTTTATTCAGCAACATAGTCGTTGAAAGATCATCACCATCACTGACGAGGAACTTCTGATTGGCAGCCTTGGGATGATCGATACATGTGACAACAAGATCCACCAAGTTACCCAAAGCCACTAGACTACGCCTGTTGTTGATCGCACCAAAAGGCAACGGAATGCCTTGGCTCAACCATTTCATCATGCTCAAGAAATTCGCCTTGACCCCAGGGCCGTAAACTAGAACTGGGCGAATGATCACCACCTCCATCCCGGTCTGGGAGGCAATGCTCATGAGCCCCTGTTCCGCCTCCAGCTTGGAAATACCATAAGGATCCACCGGAGCTGGTTCAGAATCTGCGGTATAGGGGACCCCGAAGGTTTCCTCACCATTGACCTTGATGGAGCTAATGAATATGAAACGGCGAACGCCCTTAGCCGCAGCTTGGCGCGCCAAATTCAGCGTTCCCTCTACATTCACTTTTCGAAACGATGCGAGAGGATCTTTGGAAGACTCACGCATTACATGGACACGAGCAGCAGCATGTATAACCACTTCGCAATCCAACAGTGATTGAGTCCAGTCCGTAACACCGTCGATTTGCTCGATCAGAGCACTGGTGACAGCAGCCCCAAGTGTTTGCATGGGCCTACGTAGTGCGAGGGTCAAATCATAAGTCGGGAATTTGGCTAAACGCTCATGAAGAGCGCCTCCCACAAAACCGGATGCTCCTGTCAAAAGAATCCTGGTCATTTTTTAGCGTACCCTCTCAAACTCGCGCTACAGACTATGCCTGAAACACTCAAAAGCTGGCATTATGCGCCTACAATGCACCGAGGAGCTACATTTCCTCTCAAAAATCGCTCACCATTGATCCTTATACCGCAAGCCAGCCAGCACAGGTTGAACTCCCAATAACCTACAATAGGTGTGACCTGCAAAATCCACAGCGAAAGTTCAAATTGCAAATACAAAAAAACCACACCTGTCTATAGGCATGGCATGACCAGAAAGAACATCTAAATTTTCCGGAACAGAAAGAAGCCCTGCTCTAGCAACATTGCAAGGGTAATTTGGAGAATAACTTCTTCCTTATGGAAGCTTGAAGTCTCTCAGAGTCAAAACTTAAAAAGAATTATCGTCTTCTTCATTAACCCTATCCCTAAGCTCCTTGCCTGGCTTGAAATGCGGAACAAACTTCCCATCCAAGCTGACCGACTGACCTGTCTTCGGATTTCGGCCGACCCTCGGAGCACGATAGTGGAGTGAGAAACTACCAAACCCCCTTATCTCGATCCGATCACCAGTAGCCAAACACTGAGACATTTGCTCAAGCATCGTCTTGATGGCCAACTCGACATCCTTGGATGACAGCAGCCCTTGATGGGTGACAATTCGTTCGATCAACTCCGACTTCGTCATATTTTTCCCTTCTTTTTCAAGCAGCTAGATCAGTGCTTAGAAGGTTTTAGCATGCCCAGAAGGTTTTGAACAGCCCACCCACATCGAGCAATACAAACAAGACGCATCTGTAACAACCGAAAACCTTAACGACACATAACCAGCATTGTCCTCGTCATATACCCCGCCGGATTCCAGCCAAAGGGATAATCGCCCTCCTCATCCTTCGCATCGCTAGATTTAGTGATGATCCGATAACCACTGGAGCCGCACTCACGTGCAGCCCGTTCGTAGCATCTATCCCAATCCGCGCCCAATCCAGAACAGTCAATTTCGATACCAGTGACCCCTCGAATTGCATGGGTTCTCACATTGGCTTCACAACCCACCAAAAGCAAAATCAAACTAACGACCATAAACCTGCTCATACTCCTCCCTAGGTCAAGCTTCTAGATACCTGGCTCGTCCAGCGAAAGCCAAGAGCCTTAAATACAATCTACCCACCTAGAGAGACCCATGATTGCATGCCTTGGTTTCACTCCAAGATATCCTTGCTGATCTCCAGGCATAAAAAAGGGCGACCGAAGTCGCCCTTTTTTGGTGAACCAGAACTTAGTTCTGCTTCTCCATCTGTGCACGCAGCAGGTCACCCAGAGTGGTAGGACCAGCAGCGATATCCGAGGTAGCCGGCTTGTCGCGCAGGCTCTGGATAGCTTCTTTCTCGTCCTCAACGTCTTTCGACTTGATGGAGAGCTGGATTACACGACTCTTACGGTCAACGCTGATGATCTTAGCTTCAACTTCTTCGCCTTCTTTCAGGACGTTGCGCGCATCTTCGATGCGGTCACGGCTGATCTCAGAGGCTTTCAGAGTAGCTTCGATATCGTTAGCCAGGGTGACGATGGCGCCTTTGGCGTCAACTTCTTTTACAACACCCTTAACGATTGCGCCTTTGTCGTTCTCTTGTACGTACTCGGAGAACGGATCGCTTTCCAGTTGCTTGATACCCAGGGAGATACGCTCACGCTCTGGGTCAACCGACAGGATAACGGTGTCCAACTCGTCGCCCTTCTTGAAGCGACGCACAGCTTCTTCGCCCACTTCGTTCCAGGAGATGTCGGACAGGTGAACCAGGCCGTCGATGCCGCCGTCCAGACCAATGAAGATACCGAAATCGGTGATCGACTTGATGGTGCCGGAGATCTTGTCGCCCTTGTTGAACTGGCCAGAGAAGTCTTCCCATGGGTTGGACTTGCACTGCTTGATGCCAAGGGAAATACGACGACGCTCTTCGTCGATGTCCAGAACCATAACTTCCACTTCGTCGCCAACTTGTACGACTTTCGAAGGATGGATGTTCTTGTTGGTCCAGTCCATTTCCGAAACGTGTACCAGACCTTCAACGCCTTCTTCCAGCTCAGCGAAGCAGCCGTAGTCAGTCAGGTTGGTTACACGAGCGGTAACGCGGGTGCTTTCTGGGTAACGAGCTTTGATGGCAACCCATGGGTCTTCACCCAGTTGCTTCAGGCCCAGGGAAACACGATTGCGCTCGCGATCGTACTTCAGAACCTTGACATCGATCTCGTCGCCAACATTGACGATTTCGGAAGGATGCTTGATACGTTTCCAAGCCATGTCGGTAATGTGCAGCAGGCCGTCGACGCCACCCAGATCGACGAATGCGCCGTAATCGGTGAGGTTCTTGACGATACCCTTGACTTGCTGACCTTCCTGCAGGGATTCCAGCAGAGCTTCACGCTCGGCGGAGTTCTCGGCTTCAAGGACGCTACGGCGGGAAACGACAACGTTGTTGCGCTTCTGGTCGAGTTTGATGACCTTAAACTCGAGCTCTTTGCCTTCCAGGTGCGTGGTGTCGCGCACTGGACGGACGTCAACCAGAGAACCTGGCAGGAACGCACGGATGCCGTTAACGTCGACAGTGAAGCCGCCTTTAACCTTACCGTTGATAACGCCCTTGACCACTTCTTCGGCTGCGAAGGCTGCTTCCAGAACGATCCAGCATTCAGCGCGCTTGGCTTTTTCACGGGAGAGCTTGGTTTCACCGAAGCCGTCTTCAACCGAGTCCAGAGCAACGTGAACTTCATCACCAACATTGATGGACAGTTCGCCGGCATCGTTGTAGAACTGCTCAAGCGGGATCAGCGCTTCAGACTTCAGACCAGCGTGAACGGTTACCCAACGCGCTTGGTAGTCGATGTCGACGATAACACCGGTGATGATGGAGCCTGCCTGAAGGTTCAGGGTTTTCAGGCTTTCTTCAAAGAGTTCCGCAAAGCTTTCGCTCATTTTAATTCCTGTTGATAAGGGCGAAGATTCCGCCCATCTGCCACATTCCAGACAATGTGGGTTACGTTCATATAAAAGAAAGATCGCAGGACTATGACTGGTCCCCTACGATCTTCCTTGTTCACCCGGCGATATCGCGAAGGGCGATTTCGCTCAAGATGCGTTGCAACACCTGATCGATGGACAACTCCGTTGAATCCAGCTGTATGGCGTCAGCCGCCGGCTTGAGCGGGGCGACCGCTCGCTGGGTATCGCGCTCATCACGCGCACGAATCTCATCTAGCAGACTCGACAGACTAACACCATCGACCTTTCCCTTCAACTGCAAGTAGCGGCGGCGCGCACGCTCCTCGGCACTAGCGGTCAGGAAAATCTTCAATGGCGCATCGGGAAAGACTACCGTGCCCATGTCACGACCATCGGCGACCAGCCCCGGCAATTCACGAAAGGCCCGTTGACGCTGCAACAACGCATCCCGTACGGCCGGCAATGCAGCGACCTGGGAAGCCCAGGCACCGACCTGCTCGTTACGCAAGTCGTCGGTCACATCGTCGCCTTCGAGGATGATCCGTTGCGGATGGCTTTCGGTAGCACCCAGAAACTGTACATCCAGATGAGCCGCCAGAAGCTTGAGCGACTCCTCGTTGGTCAAATCGACCCCATGATTGCGGGCAGCGAACGCCAGCAACCGATACAAGGCCCCGGAGTCCAGCAGACACCAGCCCAGATGCTCGGCCAGCTTGCCAGCGATGGTGCCCTTGCCCGAACCGCTTGGCCCATCGATGGTGATTACAGGCGCCTTGCTCATCACGACTGAGCCTCTTGGGCAACACGGATGCCGACCTGGGCGCACAACGCAAGGAAGTTCGGGAAGGAGGTGGCGACGTTGGCGCAGTCATGGATGCGAATCGGCGCATTGGCGCGCAACGAGGCCACACTGAAGGCCATGGCAATCCGGTGGTCGCCATGACCATGGACCTCGCCACCACCAATCTGGCCACCATCGATGATGATGCCATCCGGGGTCGGTTCGCATTTCACACCCAGGGTCAGCAGGCCGTCGGCCATCACCTGGATGCGGTCGGACTCCTTGACCCTCAGCTCTTCCGCGCCACGCAGCACAGTACGCCCTTCGGCACAAGCAGCAGCGACGAACAGTACCGGGAACTCGTCGATCGCCAGCGGCACCAGTTCCTCCGGGATCTCGATTCCCTTGAGTTTGGCTGCGCGCACATGCAAGTCTGCAACCGGTTCGCCACCCACTTCACGCTGGTTTTCCAGGCGAATGTCGGCCCCCATCAGGCGCAGGATATCGATGACCCCGGTACGAGTCGGGTTGATCCCCACATGCTCCAGCACCAGCTCGGAGCCTTCGGCGATCGAAGCGGCCACCAGGAAGAAGGCCGCGGAGGAGATGTCCGCCGGCACCTCGATATGACTAGCCTTGAGCTTGCCACCGGAAACCACCGAGGCGGTCGCTCCCTCGACATCCACTGAATAACCGAAGCCGCGCAGCATGCGCTCGGTATGGTCGCGAGTCGGCGCCGGCTCGGTCACCGTGGTCTTGCCTTCGGCGTACAGCCCCGCCAATAGCAGGCAGGACTTCACCTGGGCGCTGGCCATCGGCAAGGTGTAGGTCAAGCCCTTGAGCTTATGACCGCCACGGATCACCATCGGCGGGCGACCTTCGGCCGCGGTCTCGATCACCGCGCCCATCTCCCGCAACGGATTGGCCACACGATTCATTGGACGCTTGGACAGTGAAGGGTCGCCCGTCAGGGTGCTATCAAAATCCTGCGCAGCCAGCAGGCCGGAGAGCAGGCGCATGGACGTACCGGAGTTGCCCAGGTAGATCGGGCCAGGTGCCGGCTTCAAACCATGCAGCCCGACTCCATGAATGGTCACCCGGCCGTGATGCGGCCCCTCGATGACCACCCCCATGTCGCGGAAAGCCTGCAAGGTAGCCAGCGCATCTTCCCCCTCGAGGAAACCTTCCACTTCAGTGGTGCCTTCGGCCAGGGAGCCGAGCATGATCGAGCGGTGGGAAATCGATTTGTCACCTGGAACACGAATCCGCCCACTCAGGCGGCCACCAGGATTTGCCAGGAAAATCAGATCGTTGGAGTTCATAGCGTCCACATAGGCCCGGCGGGCCAGGATTTTACCGAAATGCTCGCGGGCTACCCGGGCGCGAGTGAATACGCCCAACAACTGATGCCCGTCCCCTGCATCGACCGCGTCGCGCAAGGCGTCGAGGTCATTGCGAAATGTATCGAGTGTGCGCAGGACCGCTTCGCGATTGGCGAGGAAGATGTCATGCCACATGACCGGGTCACTGCCAGCGATTCTCGTGAAATCGCGGAACCCGCCCGCAGCGTAACGGAAGATATCCAGATTTTCACTGCGCTTGGCCAACGAGTCGACCAGGCCGAATGCCAACAAATGCGGTAGATGGCTGGTTGCAGCCAGGACCTCGTCATGCCGCTGGACCTGCATATGTTCGACATCTGCCCCCAATTCGCGCCACAAGCTGTCGACCAGCGCCAGCGCCAGCGCATCGGTCTGCGCCAACGGCGTCAAGATCACCTTGTGCCGGCGAAACAACTGGGCATTGGAGGCCTCGACGCCGCTTTGCTCGGAACCGGCGATCGGATGCCCAGGCACGAAGCGCGCCGGCATGCCAGCAAAAGCCTCGGTCGCCGCCCGCACCACATTGCCTTTGGCGCTGCCGACATCGGTCAACACCGCCCGCCCCAGATCCATGCCCGCCAATTTGGCCAGCAATTTCTCCATGGCCAGGATCGGCACCGCCAGCTGGATCACATCAGCCCCCTGGCAAGCCAGGGCCAAGTCCTCTTCGCAGCGATCCACCACCCCCAGTTCCACGGCCAATCGACGGGACTGCGGATCCAGGTCAACGCCAACCACTTCACGACAGATACCACTTTCACGCAGCCCCTTGGCAAAGGAGCCGCCAATCAATCCCAAGCCGATCACCACCAGGCGACCGATCATAGGCACAGCAGATTGCACTGGAATGACATCAACCACGAGCCAGGACCTTGGCCAAGGCCTCGAGGAAGCGGGTATTTTCCGCCGGCAAACCGATGGTCACGCGCAGGTGGTTGGGCATTGAGTAGTTGGCCACAGGGCGCACGATCACCCCTTCACGCAACAACCCCTGGAATACCGGCGCGGCCTCGCGCCCCAGGTCAACGGCGATGAAGTTGCCCCTGGACGGGATCCAATCCAGGCCCAACTCGCCGAACCCCGCTTCCAACTGCTGCATTCCAGCCTCGTTCAGGCGCCGGCTTTCAGCCAGGTAGTCATCGTCCTGCAATGCTGCGCAAGCCGCGGCCAGGGCCAGGCTGTTGACGTTGAAGGGTTGGCGCACGCGATTCAGCACATCCGCCACCACCGCGGTAGACAGGCCATAACCGACCCGCAGAGCTGCCAGGCCATAGGCCTTGGAAAACGTCCGCGAGACCAGCAGGTTCGGGTAAGCCGCCAGGAAATCCAGGCCATCAGGCAGGTCGCTGCCTTCGGCATACTCGATGTAGGCCTCGTCCAGCACCACCAGCACATGGGCCGGTACGTCCTGGAGAAACTCGTCCAGCGCCTCGGCATCGAACCAGGTACCCGTCGGGTTGTTCGGGTTGGCGATGAACAGCACCCGGGTTTGCGCATCGATGGCCTTGAGCATGGCGGGCAGGTCATGCCCCCAATTCTTGGCCGGCACTACCCGCGCCTCGGCACCGACCGCCTGGGTGACGATCGGGTACACGGCAAAGGCGTGCTCGCTGAACACCGCATTCAGGCCTGGGGCCAGGTAGGCGCGAGCGACCAGCTCGAGGATGTCGTTGGAGCCATTGCCCAGGGTCACCTGCCCGATCTCGACGCCACAGCGCTCGGCCAGCAGGGACTTGAGCGCGAAGCCGTTGCCATCCGGGTAGCGAGTCAGCTCGGCCAGCTCTTCGCGAATCGCGGCAAGCGCCTTCGGACTGGCGCCCAGCGGATTTTCGTTGCTCGCCAGCTTGACGATGGTGGCCGGATCGATATCCAGCTCACGGGCCAGTTCGTCCACGGGCTTGCCCGGAACGTACGGCGAAAGTTGTTGCACGCCTGGCTGCGCCAGGGCGAGGAAGTCGCCACTCATTGTTAAATGCCTCAGAGAACCGCTTTCGGGTAGGAACCCAGCACCTTGAGTGCCACTGCTTCCTGACTGATCTTCTCCAACACACCCTTGACCAGCGGATCGCGGTGGTGGCCGACAAAGTCGATGAAGAATACGTAGGTCCATTTGCCACTACGCGAAGGCCGGGTCTCGATCCGCGTCAGATCGATGCCATTGTCATGGAACGGCACCAGCAGCTCGTGCAGCGCACCCGGCTTGTTGCTCATGGAAACGATGATCGAAGTCTTGTCGTCTCCAGTCGGCGGCACTTCCTGATTGCCGATCATCAGAAACCGCGTGGAGTTGTCCGGACGATCCTCGATCTTGTCAGCCAGGCGGGTCAGGCCATAGAGGCTCGCCGCCATGTCGCCGGCGATCGCCGCCGAGCTCCACTCCCCCTTGACCCGCTTGGCGGCCTCGGCATTGCTCGATACCGCGACCCGTTCCACATTCGGATAGTGGGCGTCCAGCCATTTGCGACACTGGGCCAGCGACTGGGCATGGGAATAGATACGGCTGATGCTGTCGGTCTTGGTGTTCTCGCCCACCAGCAGGTGATGGTGGATACGCAGCTCGACCTCGCCGCAAATCACCATGTCGTGCTCGAGGAAACTGTCGAGGGTATGGTTGACCGCACCCTCGGTGGAATTCTCCACCGGCACCACGCCGAAGTTCACCGCACCAGCCGCCACTTCGCGGAACACCTCGTCGATGGCCGCCATCGGCTTGCTGATCACCGCGTGACCGAAATGCTTCAAGGCCGCGGCCTGGGTGAAGGTACCCTCGGGGCCCAGATAGGCCACTTTCAGCGGCTGCTCCAGCGCCAGGCAGGAGGACATGATCTCGCGGAACAACCGCGCCATTTCCTCATTGTCCAGCGGCCCCTGGTTACGCTCCATCACCCGCTTGAGAACCTGGGCCTCGCGCTCGGGGCGATAGAACACCGGCACCTCGCCTTCGGCCAGGGAAGCCATCTTCACCCGGGCCACTTCCTGAGCACAGCGCGCGCGCTCACTGATCAGCTCCAGGACCTTCTCGTCCAGGGAGTCAATGCGCAGGCGCAAGGCCTTGAGTTCTTGCTCAGACATCAGCCATGTTCCTTCTCGAACTCCGCCATGTAGGCCACCAGCGCGTTGACCGCATCGAGGCCCAATGCGTTATAGATGGAGGCGCGCATGCCGCCTACCGAGCGGTGCCCCTTGAGATTGAGCAGGCCCCGGGCATCGGCACCGGCCAAGAAAGCCTTGTCCAGGCGCTCGTCGGCCAGACGGAACGGCACGTTCATCCACGAACGGGCGTTGACGCTGATCGGGTTGGTGTAGAAATCGCTGTTGTCGATGAAGCCGTACAGGGCATCTTTCTTCGCCTTGTTGCGCTGCTCCATGGCGGCAACGCCACCCTGCTCCTTCAGCCACTCGAAGACCAGGCCCGAGAGGTACCAGGAATAGGTAGCCGGAGTGTTGTACATCGAGCCGTTGTCGGCAGCGACCTTGTAGTCGAGCATGGTCGGGCAAGCGCTACGGGCGCGGCCCAGCAGGTCTTCGCGGACGATCACCACCACCAGGCCACTCGGGCCGATGTTCTTCTGCGCGCCGGCGTAGATCAAGCCGTACTGCGACACATCGGCCGGACGCGAAAGAATGTCGGAGGACATGTCGACCACCAGAGGCACGTCACCGGTCTGCGGCACCCAGTCGAACTGCAGGCCACCGATGGTTTCGTTGGATGCATAGTGCACATAGGCCGCGCCCGCGGTCAGCTTCCACTCGTTCTGGCCCGGGATGGCCAGGTAGTCGTAGGACTTGGCGCTGGCGGCGATGTTGACGGCACCAAAGCGACGGGCTTCCTCGATGGCCTTCTTCGACCAGATACCAGTCTCGATATAGTCCGCCGTGCCGTTTTCCGGCAGCAGGTTCAACGGGATCTCGGCGAATTGCTGGCTGGCGCCGCCCTGGAGGAACAGCACCTTGTAGTTGGAGGGGATGGACATCAGCTCGCGCAGGTCCTGCTCGGCTTTTTCGGCGATGGCCACATAGTCGTCGCTACGATGGCTCATTTCCATGACCGACAGGCCCTTGCCGTTCCAGTCCAGCATCTCGGCCTGGGCGCGCTTCAGCACCGCTTCAGGAAGCGCGGCAGGGCCTGCGCAGAAGTTAAAGGCTCGTTTGCTCACATCCACTCTCGCTCTGCTTCAGTTATGAAGCGGGGCGATCATGCTGATCGCCCCGCCGGGTTATTGCGCTGGGTTATTCCTGGGTCACCTCGTCGGCGGCGTCGGGCGCCTCGCCCTCGGCGTCGACTACCTCACCATCGATCACCTCGCCGTCTTCGAGCACGCCCTCGAGCTCATCCGACGCCTGGATACGCTCCAGGCCTACCAGCGTCTCGTCGTCGGCCAACTTGATCAGCGTCACCCCCTGGGTGTTGCGGCTGAGGATCGACACCTCGCCTACCCGTGTACGCACCAGGGTTCCCTGATCGGAGATGAGCATGATCTGCTCGTCTTCACGCACCTGGATGGCGCCGATCAGATTGCCGGTACGCCCCTTCATGGCGATCACGCCCTGGCCGCCACGCTTGCGACGCGGGAACTTGGCAAGCTCGGTACGCTTGCCGATACCGCGCTCCGAGGCGGTAAGGATCTGCGCGCCGGACTCGGGGATGAGCATGGAAATCAGTTGCTGGGACTTGCCCAACTTCATCCCGCGCACACCACCGGCCACACGACCGCGCTCGCGAACTTCGCTCTCGACGAAGCGGATGACCTTGCTGGCGCTGGAGAACAACATGACTTCCCGCGCACCATCGGTGATGGCGGCAGCGATCAGGGTATCGCCCTCTTTCAGCTTCAAGGCGATCAAGCCGGCCTTGCGCGGCTTGGCGAAGCTTGCCAGCGAGACCTTCTTGACCAGGCCGAAGGCGGTCGCCATGAACACGAAGGCACCGGTCGGCTCGGCGACCCACTCCGGCGTGTCGCGGTCGTCATCGTCCTCGGCTTCCTCTTCATCCATCACTTCGGCGTCGGCCAGAACGTCCTCAGCCTCTTCGACCTCCTCGGAGTCGGCGCCCTGCTGCAGGGCCTCGAGGTCGACCTGCAACATCGCGGTGATGCGCTCGCCCTGCTCCAGCGAGTCGATGATGTTCACCAGCGGACGACCGCGGGCAGCACGGGAAGCTTCAGGAATCTCGTAGGTCTTGAGCCAGTACACCTTGCCCTTGCTGGAGAACAGCAACAGGGTGGCATGGCTGTTGGCTACCAGCAGGTGCTCGATGTAATCCTCATCCTTCACGCCGGTCGCCGACTTGCCCTTGCCACCACGGCGTTGGGCCTGGTAGGCCGACAACGGCTGGGTCTTGGCATAACCGCCATGGGAAATGGTCACTACGCGCTCTTCTTCGGGGATCATGTCGCCGTAGTCGAGATCGTGGGTCGCATTGACGATTTCGGTACGGCGCTCGTCGCCGTATTCGGCACGGATCACTTCCAGCTCTTCGCGGATCACTTCCATCAGGCGCTCAGCGCTGTTGAGGATGCGGATCAGCTCGCCGATCTGGTTGAGGATCTCCTGGTACTCGGCCAGCAGTTTCTCGTGTTCCAGGCCCGTCAGGCGGTGCAGGCGCAGTTCCAGGATGGCCTGGGCCTGTTCCGGGGACAGGAAGTACTTGCCGTCGTGCAGGCCATACTGCTCCGGCAGGTCCTCAGGGCGGCAGGAATCGGCACCAGCGCGCTCGACCATGACCTGCACGGCACTGGATTCCCACGGTGTGGAAACCAGCGCTTCCTTGGCTTCGGACGGTGTCGGCGAGGCCTTGATCAGGGCGATGACCGGATCGATGTTGGACAGGGCAACGGCCTGGCCTTCGAGGATATGGCCACGCTCGCGAGCCTTGCGCAGCTCGAATACGGTACGCCGGGTCACCACTTCGCGGCGATGACGAACGAAAGCTTCCAGCAGGTCCTTCAAGTTGAGGATCCGCGGACGACCGTCGATCAGCGCGACGATGTTGATGCCGAACACGCTCTGCAACTGGGTCTGGGCGTAGAGGTTGTTGAGCACCACCTCCGGCACTTCGCCACGGCGCAGTTCGATCACCACGCGCATGCCGTCCTTGTCGGACTCGTCGCGCAACTCGGTGATGCCTTCGAGTTTCTTCTCCTTGACCAGCTCGGCGATCTTCTCGATCAGGCGGGCCTTGTTCAGCTGGTATGGCAGCTCGGTGATGACGATCTGCTGGCGACCACCGACCTTGTCGATGTCCTCGACAGTGGAGCGGGCGCGCATGTAGATACGGCCACGGCCTGTGCGGTAGGCCTCGATGATGCCCTGGCGGCCGTTGATGATACCGGCGGTGGGAAAGTCCGGACCGGGGATGAACTGCATCAGGTCGTCGACGCTCAGCTCGGGATTGTCGATCAGTGCCAGGCAGCCATCGATCACCTCGCCCAGGTTGTGCGGCGGGATGTTGGTCGCCATGCCCACGGCAATACCGCTGGAACCATTGACCAGCAGGTTGGGGATCTTGGTCGGCATGACCGCGGGAATCAGTTCGGTGCCATCATAGTTGGGCACCCAATCCACGGTTTCCTTGTGCAGGTCGGCCAGCAGCTCGTGCGCCAGCTTGGTCATGCGCACCTCGGTGTATCGCATGGCCGCCGCGTTATCGCCGTCCACCGAACCGAAGTTACCCTGGCCGTCTACCAACAGGTAGCGCAGGGAGAATGGCTGAGCCATGCGGACGATGGTGTCGTACACCGCGGTATCGCCGTGGGGGTGGTACTTACCGATCACGTCACCGACCACACGGGCAGATTTCTTGTACGGCTTGTTCCAGTCGTTACCGAGTTCGCTCATTGCGTACAGCACACGCCGGTGCACGGGCTTCAAGCCGTCGCGCGCATCAGGCAGTGCCCGCCCGACGATTACGCTCATCGCGTAGTCGAGGTAGGACTGTTTCAGCTCGTCTTCGATATTGACCGGTAGGATTTCTTTGGCCAGTTCGCCCATGAGAAGCCTGATTCCTTTTTCTGGTGAAACTTCGCCACATCCAGATGGGACGAACGAAGCTCGCCGCTGCAGGCCTAGTGCCAGCACCGACTTACGACAAATCAACAAGTTATGACATGGATTTGCGCAGTAGAGGTGACCGCATCGGACCACCCTGGAAACCGCCGGATGTTATCACAATCGCCGCCACGCACCTATCCCCCTGATGCGCATGGAACGTAGCTAGTTGACCGATGACCACCTGAAAGACGGCGACAGGGCCTCAGAGGCCGATTCCCTTTCCGACAACCAGGTTTTTTCCGAGCTGGCGAGCATTTTTTGGTCCTGCCTGCTGACAGGCATCGCTCCCGACTCAATGCAGGCGCTTGCGGCACAGCAATTGGGCCATTTTTGCCGCATCAGGGCGCTCGACGACGCCCTTCTCGGTGACGATGGCGTCGATCAGGTCCGCCGGCGTGACGTCGAACACCGGATTGAAGACCGCCACCGCCGCCCCCAGCGGTTTGCCACCCACCTCCAGCAGCTCGCGGGCGTCACGCTCCTCGAGGGGAATGTCCTCGCCAGTGGCCAGGCTCATGTCGATGGTCGAACTGGAGGCCACCACCATGAAGCGCACGCCATGATGCATGGCGTTGACGGCCAGCTGGTAGGTGCCGATCTTGTTCGCCACATCGCCATTGGCGGCGATCCTGTCCGCACCGACCACCACCCAGGTCAGGCCCTTGGTCTTCATGATGTGCGCCGCCGCGGCATCGGCGTTCAGGGTCACCGGCACGCCTTCACTGGCAAGTTCCCAGGCAGTCAGCCGCGACCCTTGCAGCCAGGGCCGGGTTTCATCGACGTAGACCCGCTCCACCATGCCCTCCAGCCAGGCTCCGCGAATCACTCCCAGGGCAGTGCCGAAGCCACCGCTGGCCAGGGCCCCGGTATTGCAATGGGTCAGCAAGGTCTGCGGGTTTCCCTGGTGCCGACGAATCAGCTCCACCCCGAGCTGGGCCATGGTCAGGTTGGCCTCGCGATCGCTTTCATGGATCGCCAGGGCCTCGACCTCCAGGGCCGCCAGAGGGTCGGCATGCTCCCTGACCCGCTCCAGCCGCTCACGCATGTGGCGCAAGGCCCAGGAGAGGTTGACCGCCGTCGGCCGGGTGGCTTCGAGCAGCTCCAAGTCCGCATCGAGCGCAGCGATCCAGTCGCCACCGGCGGCAAAACGTGCGCGGGCAGCCAGGACCACACCATAGGCTGCACTGATGCCAATGGCCGACGCACCGCGCACCACCATCGCGCGAATGGCCTCGGCCACCGCGGCGACGCTGTCGCAGGCCAGCCAGTTCTCTTCAAGGGGCAAGGCCCGCTGATCGAGCAGGTACAGAGTGCCATCTCGCCAGTCAATGGCCTTGACCTTCTCCGCAGCCAACAGACGATCGCGCATCCCTCACCCCGCACTCATGAACAAAAGCCGCCGATTATAGCGATCCCCCGGCGAAGACGCTCGGGTATACTTCGCCATCCTTTGTCTTTGAAGCCCTGGACCGATACTCGATGCCGAACCGTGAACCTGCGCTCGACCTGTTGCTGCTGCCCACCTGGTTAGTGCCTGTGGAGCCAGCCGGCGTCGTCCTCAAGGACCACGGCTTGGGCATCCGCGACGGCCGCATCGCCTTCATCGGGCCACGCAACGAAGCCCTGAGGCGCCAGGCTGGCGAGGTCCGCGAGCTGCCCGGCATGCTGCTCGCCCCGGGCCTGATCAACGCCCACGGGCATGCGGCCATGACCCTGTTTCGCGGCCTGGCCGACGACTTGCCGCTGATGACCTGGCTGGAGAACCACATCTGGCCCGCCGAAGCCAAATGGGTGGATGAAGCCTTCGTCCACGACGGCACGGACCTGGCCATCGCCGAGCAGATAAAAGGCGGCATCACCTGCTTCTGCGACATGTATTTCTTCCCCAAGGTCGCCAGCGAACGGGTTCACAACAGCGGCATTCGCGCCCAGATCGCCATTCCGGTACTGGACTTCCCGATTCCTGGCGCCCACGACGCGGCCGAAGCCATTCGCCAGGGCGTGGAACTGCTCAGCGATCTCAAGCATCACCCGCGCATCCGCATTACCTTCGGCCCCCATGCCCCCTACACCGTAAGCGACGAAAACCTGGAGAAGGTCCGCATGATCGCCGAGGAACTGGACGCCTCGATCCACATGCACGTGCACGAAACCGCATTCGAGATCCAGCAGTCCCTGGAGCGGCATGGCGAGCGACCGTTGGCCCGCCTCGCCCGGCTAGGCTTGCTGGGACCACGCTTGCAGGCCGTTCATATGACCCAAATCAGCGATGAAGACCTGGCTTTGCTGGTAGAAACCAACACCAGCGTGGTTCATTGCCCGGAGTCCAACCTTAAACTGGCCAGCGGCTTCTGCCCGGTCGAGCGCCTGTGGCAGGCCGGGGTCAATGTCGCGGTGGGCACCGACGGCGCAGCCAGCAACAACGACCTGGACCTGCTCGGCGAAACCCGCACCGCAGCCTTGCTGGCCAAGGCCGTGGCAGGTTCGGCAACCGCGCTGGATGCCCATCGCGCCCTGCGCATGGCCACCCTCAACGGCGCCAGGGCCATGGGCCTGGAAGATGAAGTGGGCTCCCTGGAGCTCGGCAAGGCTGCGGATCTGGTGGCATTCGACCTGTCCGGGCTGGCCCAGCAACCGATTTACGACCCGGTGTCGCAACTGATCTATGCCACCGGCCGCGACTGCGTGACGCACCTCTGGGTGGCCGGCAAGCAGCTACTGGACAACAAGCGGCTGACCCGCATGGATGAGCGCCAACTCGGCGACACCGCCCGCGACTGGGCCAGGCGCATCAGCGGACACGCCCAATAATCCCGGGCCTCGAGCCAGCGCGCGAGGCCCTATCGAATTCCTTGAGTTTTGGAGCACTACCCATGAGCAACGTCGACCACGCTGAAATCGCCAAGTTCGAAGCCCTGGCCCACCGCTGGTGGGACCGTGAAAGCGAGTTCAAGCCCCTGCACGATATCAATCCGCTGCGGGTCAACTGGATCGACGAACGGGTCGGCCTGGCCGGCAAGAAGGTCCTGGACGTCGGTTGCGGCGGCGGCATTCTCAGCGAAGCCATGGCCCAGCGTGGCGCTACCGTGACCGGTATCGACATGGGCGAGGCCCCGCTGGCGGTCGCCCAGCTGCACCAGCTGGAATCCGGGGTGAACGTCGAATACCGGCAGATCACCGCCGAGGCTCTGGCCGAGGAAATGCCCGAGCAGTTCGACGTGGTCACCTGCCTGGAGATGCTCGAGCACGTTCCCGATCCTTCGTCGGTGATCCGCGCCTGCTTGCGCATGGTCAAGCCCGGCGGCCAGGTGTTTTTCTCTACCATCAACCGCAACCCCAAGGCCTACCTGTTCGCCATCGTCGGCGCGGAATACATCATGAAGCTGCTGCCACGCGGCACCCATGACTTCAAGAAATTCATCCGCCCATCGGAGCTCGGCGCCTGGAGCCGCGCCGCCGGCCTGACCGTCAAGGACATCATCGGCCTGACCTACAACCCGCTGACCAAGCACTACAAGCTGTCAGCGGACGTGGACGTCAACTACATGATCCAGACCCTGCGAGAGGAGTGACACATGGCCATCAGAGCCGTTCTTTTCGATATGGATGGCACCTTGCTCGATACCGCGCCGGACTTCATCGCTGTCTGCCAGGGCATGCGCCGTGATCGCGGCCTGCCGCCCATCCCCGACCAGCACATCCGCGACGAAGTCTCGGGCGGCGCCCGGGCCATGGTGGCCGTGACCTTTGCCATGGACCCCGAATCCCCGGGGTTCGAAGAGTTGCGCCAGGAGTTCCTCGAGCGCTACCTCCAGCATTGCGCGGTGCATAGCCGGTTGTTCGACGGCATGGAACAGTTGCTGGCCGACATCGAGCGCGCGAACCTGCCCTGGGGCGTGGTGACCAACAAGCCCGTGCGCTTTGCCGCGCCGATCATGGAGCAACTGGGACTGGCCGAGCGTTCGGCCCTGCTGATCTGCCCCGATCACGTGAAGAACAGCAAGCCGGACCCCGAACCACTGATCCTGGCCTGCAAGATGCTGGACCTGGACCCCTCCACCGTGCTGTTCATCGGCGACGACCTGCGCGACATCGCATCCGGCCGCGATGCCGGCACCAAGACCGCGGCCGTGACCTACGGCTACATCCATCCGGACGACAATCCCCGGCACTGGGGTGCAGACGTGGTGGTCAGCCACCCACTGGAACTGCGCCAGGTCCTGGATAACGCATTGTGCAGCTGCTGAGCAGCGCCCTGCCCGACTGACTCCCGGCAGGCTCCCATTTCCGCTGAGGCTTTTTATGTTTGATTACTCCGCCCGCCCCGAACTGCTCAAGGACCGGATCATCCTGGTCACCGGCGCCGGTCGCGGCATCGGCGCCGCCGCCGCCAAGACCTACGCCGCCCACGGCGCCACCGTGCTCCTGCTGGGCAAGACCGAGGCCAACCTGACCGAGGTCTACGACGCCATCGAGGCCGCCGGGCACCCGCAGCCCGTCGTGATCCCGTTCAACCTGGAAACCGCGTTGCCGCACCAGTACGACGAGCTGGCGGCCATGATCGAAGCCGAATTCGGTCGCCTCGACGGCCTGCTGCACAACGCTTCGATCATTGGCCCGCGCACACCGCTGGAGCAGCTGTCGGGGGAAAACTTCATGCGGGTCATGCAGGTCAACGTCAACGCCACCTTCATGCTGACCAGCACCCTGCTGCCGTTGCTCAAGCTGTCCCAGGACGCTTCGGTGGTCTTCACCTCCAGCAGTGTCGGCCGCAAGGGCCGCGCCTACTGGGGCGCCTACGGAGTATCCAAGTTCGCCACCGAAGGCCTGATGCAAACCCTCGCCGACGAGCTGGATACCGTCGCCCCGGTACGCGCCAATAGCATCAATCCCGGCGCCACCCGCACCAGCATGCGCGCCCTGGCCTACCCGGGTGAAAACCCCAGCAAGAACCCGCAACCAGAAGAAATCATGCCGGTCTACCTCTACCTCATGGGCCCGGATAGCACCGGCATCAACGGCCAGGCATTCGACGCGCAGTAACCCCTCCGTTCGTCGCGACGGAATACCGTCGCGACACCTCGACAAGTCCCATTCAGCACGGACTTCAAGCCAAACAACCGTCGCCCTGGATGACGGCAATTCCTCTCATATTTACAACCCGTTGAATTGGATGGATTTTTCTCCATCTGAACCGAATGGCACGAGTTTCGCTCTAAGAACACTCAATACACCGTGCCTTGGCACCGTGGAATATGGCTTTGATCGGGGCGTGGAAGCCCAAGATGAAGCGGCATAAAATGTGCGCGATTGTCCTACGGGACTGAAGGAACAGTATGACGCGCAGCTCCGAGCCGCTCTCACCCAGGCCAGTAAGACTTTACACAGTGCTCAGGGGGCGCAAGCTCAGATGAAGATTCCCACCCAGAACAACGCAATTGACTTTGACAGCGCCAAATTGCAGCGCCTGGGCTTTACCCAACAATCGCCACTGCTCAAACAGCCAGTGAGCCTCACGCAGTTGCGCCAACAGTTAGGCCTGCAGTTGCAGACCAGCCTGGAACCGCAGCGCATCCTGGAGCTGTTCTTCCGCGAAGCGCAGCGCCTGGTGCCTCTCGATGCCCTGCACTACAGATACGCCCCCAGCGACCTGCGCCTGGAGTTCGGCCAGCGCGGCCACCATTCCACCAGCTACAGCCTCAGCCATGAAGGCGAACCCATGGGCGAACTGGTCTTTCGTCGCAACCAGCGCTTCAGCGATAGCGAACAAGGCCACCTGGAATCCTTGCTCTCCACCCTGCTCTACCCGATGCGCAACGCCTTGCTGTACCGCGCCGCCACCCGCAGCGCCCTGCGCGACCCGCTGACCGACACCGGTAATCGCATCGCCATGGACCAGACCCTGTCGCGGGAAATCGAGATGGCTCGGCGCCACCTGCTGCCGCTGTCGCTGCTGATGCTGGACATCGACCATTTCAAGCGCATCAACGATAGCCATGGCCACAGCACTGGCGACGAGGTACTCAAAAGCGTTGCCGCCTCCATCAAGGGGCAACTGCGCAATGTGGACATGGTGTTTCGTTTCGGCGGGGAGGAATTCCTGATCCTGCTCTCCAACACCGGTCGCGAGGCTGCGGCCATGGTCGGGGAGCGCCTGCGCAATGCCACCCAGGCCCAGGAACATCGGGCCGATGGCAAGCTGATCGAACTGACCGTCAGCCTGGGCTGCGCCACGCTGCTGCCCGGAGAATCCGCTGAAAGCCTGCTGCGCCGCGCCGATAGCGCGCTTTACGTCGCCAAGCGCGAGGGCCGCAATCGCCTGGCCATGGCAGGCTAGGCGTCAAATATCGCCACAAGCGCTAGCCGCTTGTGGCGATCTGTCCTGCCAACTGCTGACTCAGCCCTCGGCCAGCGCCAGGCGCTCGCGAGTCACCGTGTTCTTTTCCAGCTGCATGCAGCGCTCCAGGAACAGGTACATATAGTCATAGCTCTTGCAGATCGCCTGGCGCAGCTCGGCCTGCAGCGCCTTGCTCGGGTTCAACCCGGCCAGGGTAACGATGATCTCCAGGGCTTCCCATGGGTGGGCATCGTCGTACTGCGCGTGCATCTTCAGCCACTTCATGGCGCGCTTGCGGTCTTCCTCGGGGAAGGACGCCGCATAAATGCCGTTGGAGCAGACCAGGGCCGACCATTCGCCGGTCGCCCCTTCGATGGCGTAGTTGGTGGCGGCAATGGCCACGATCAGCGAATCCGCCGAGCTGGTATGCCAGCACCAGTGGCTCAGGGCATGCAGCTCCGGTGGCACCTGCTGGGCCTGCAGGTCTTCCAGGGTCACCCCGTGAGCCCGACTCCAGTGCACCCAATAGTCGGCATGGTTGAGCTCGACGCGAATGTTGCGCATCAACCAGCGGCGCGCCATGTCTTCGCCAGGGTGGCGGGCAAAGCGAGTCTTGGTCAGGTTCTGCGCCATGTACAGGGCGAACTGCTCGACCACCGGCCAACCACCGATCAGGTACTGGCGCATGATTTTCGGACTGAGCTTGTTGTCTCGCATGCGCTGGTACAGCTCATGCTCTACGACGCGGCGCTTGCTCTCGCTACAGTCCTGGATCAGTTGCTGGGTCCAGGCGGGGTAGCTGGCAGCTTCCATGAGCGGGCCGGTTCGGCTGAATGTGTCGATCACTGTCGGGCTCCTTTTGATTGTGATGTACGGATCCAAAAGAGGTTTCAGCGGAACGTGCCGGGCGCCTTCAGCAATACGGGCCGTGGCCGCACGGGTCGACACTGCAGGCTGTCACAGGTGAACAATTGCGGGCGCTCGATGTTGTAGCCTTGAGCATAATCCACACCGATCTCGAGCAGGGCCTGTTCGATCTGCGGCGTTTCGACGAATTCGGCAATCGTGCGCTTACCCATGACATGCCCGATATGGTTGATCACCTCGACCATGGCGCGGTTAATCGGGTCGTCCAGCATATCCTTTACGAAACTTCCATCGATCTTCAGGAAGTCTACAGGCAAATGTTTGAGATAAGCGAACGACGACATTCCCGCACAAAAGTCGTCCAGGGAAAAATGACAACCTAAACCCTTGAGTTCGTTTATAAAACGAATCGCACTGCCGAGGTTGGCGATGGCGCTGGTTTCGGTAATTTCAAAACAGATCAGTTCCGGTGATATCCGGTAGATGGCGAACTGCTCGCGCAGGAAGTCGAGGAATTCATCGTCGCCGATGGTGATCCCCGACAAGTTGATCGCACACATGGCCATCGGCCCTTCGCGCCCCTCCTCGATGCACTGGGCAATGATCTTGAATACATTCTGCACCACCCAACGATCCAGTGACGTCATCAGGCCATAGCGCTCGGCCGCCGGAATGAAGCTGTCCGGCAGGATCATGCGCCCGGCCTCGTCGTGCAGGCGCAGGAGGATCTCCAGATGGCCCCCCCCTTCTTCCAGATGGTCCAGCGCGGTGATTTCCTGGGAATACAGGCAGAAGCGGTTTTCCTCCAGCGCCATATGCAGGCGCTGGACCCAGGCCATTTCGCCAAAACGCAAGGACAGCTCCGAGTCATCGGCATGGTAGACCTGCACTCGGTTGCGGCCCTTTTCCTTGGCCATGTAGCAGGCCATGTCCGCCGCGCGCAGGGAGGCCTCCAGGGTGGTCGGGGTCTGGGCGATATGCACCAGTCCGATGCTGACGGTGGTCACGAACGGCCGCCCCTTCCAGACGAAATGCAGATTCTGCACGGTTTGGCGCAACCCCTCGGCGATTTTCTCCGCGGCTTCCGGCGAGCAATTCTCCAGGAGGATGCCGAACTCGTCCCCGCCCAGCCGCGCCAAGGTATCGCCCTCGCGCAGTCCTGATTGCAGCAAGGCGCAGATATGCCGCAACAATTCGTCGCCGGCAGCATGACCACAGGTGTCGTTGACCAGCTTGAACTGGTCCAGGTCCAGGAACATCAGGGCATGCCGCGCCGGTTGCCGGGCCAGGCCGTACAGGGCCTGTTCCAGGCGAAACTCGAACTCGCGACGGTTGGCCAGGCCGGTCAGGGCATCGTGGGTCGCCTGCCAGGACAGGTTGGCGATGTATTGCCGCTCCTGGGTCATGTCGTGCAACACCAGCACCGCACCGCTGACCTTCCCGGCATTGCGGATTGGCGCCCCCACCAGCGTCACCGACACTGTGCTGCCGTCCAGGCGCTGGATCAGCTTGGAATGCTCGCTGCCACCACTGAGTTGGCCGCTGAGAATATGCTCGATCAAGGTAAAGCCGTCGGTCTGGGCGTTTTCGTCCAGCAGATTGAATAGCGCCGCCAGGGGCAAGCCGACGGCCTGCGCGCCCTTCCAGCGAGTCAGCTCCTCCGCCGCCGGGTTCATGTAGGCGATGGCGCCTTCGACATCCGTGGTGATCACCCCGTCGCCGATGGACTGCAAGGTGATTTGCGCCCGCTCTTTCTCCAACTGCAAGGCGGTGGCAAAGGCATGACGCTGGGCCAGCAGCTTGTGGGTGCGCAGCAAAGCCAGGCCGATCAGGAACAACGCCGTGGCCAGATTGGTCACCAGCAGCAACCGCAGGATCACCCGCGAGCCTTCCCCGAGGGCATCGCTGAACGCCTTGGCCGCCGGGGTGACTCCAGCGTTGATGGCGAAGATCTCGCTCTTCCAGCGCTGGACATCGGCATCGCTGGCGTTGTTGCTATTGATGTGCTGGTGCATTTCCCGCGCGACCTGGTCCAGTTGCAACAGGTAGCTGTCGCCCACGGTCCAGCGGTCGATGGCTTTTTCCAGGTAGCTGAAGTGCCGGAAGTTGAGGTACAGCCAGATCAGGCTGGCCACGTCGTCCGGGTGGTTGCCACCCTTGAGGATCCCCAGCCGCGCCGCTTCTAGGTCCGGCGGCTGACTATCCAGCGCTCCCCGCAGCTCATGCCCGCCCTGGGGCACGGCGATCGCGTTCTGGTACTTGAGGAAGGTGCCTTCGTCGCGGCTGTCGGCATACAGACTGAGGTAGTAGATCGCGTCTTTCTGGCCCTTGGACCATAGGCTTTCGCCGGCGACGTAGCCACGCACCGCCGATAGCACATACAGGCTGAGGCCACCCAGGAGTGCCTGGAATACCACCACTGCAATGAAAGGCCAGACGATGCCCAACAACCGTGGCGTTGCGAAAGTCCGCTTTTGCTTCATGAGGGTCCTTGCTTCAGCACTGCCAAATGAACACCCAGTAGTCTCGCCTCAGACAGCACAGATTAGGCTAATTTCCCCCGTTTCGAGACCGGGCGAACGGCCGCTGGCTCGAGCCCTTTGCAAAAGGTCCCGAGCCTGGACTGCTGAAGCGATCAATACACCTGGAAATTCAAGCACTAAGCACAGAAAGCCGGATAAAACTCAAGGCGCTCGAACTTGCTGCAAATGCCCATAAAGCTTGGCATAGAGGCCGCCATCGGCAATCAGTTGCTGATGGTCGCCATCTTCGGCGATCTGCCCGCCATCGAACACCAATACCCGGTCCGCCTGTTTCACCGCCGACAATCGGTGAGCAATGATCAGCGTAGTCCGGCCCCGTAAAAAACGCGTCAGTGCCTGGTGCAGGTTGTATTCGGTGGCCGCGTCCAGTGCGGACGTGGCCTCGTCGAGGATCACCACCTTGGGTTCGGCCAAAATCATCCGCGCAATCGCCAGGCGCTGGCGCTGGCCTCCGGACAGTCGTACCCCAGAACGTCCGACCATGGTGTCCAGGCCCTGGGGCAAGGCCCTCACCGTGACATCCAGCTGGGCGATCTCCAGCGCCTGCCAGCAGGCGCCGTCGCTGCGCTCACGGCCCATGGTCAGGTTGGCCCGCACGGTATCGTTGAACAACGCCGGATGTTGCAGCACCACGGCGACATTCTCGCGCACGGTAGCCAGGCCGATCTCCTCCTGGGTCGAACCGCCGAAGCGGATACTGCCGGCTTGTGGCGTGTATAGGCCGAGCAACAGTTGCACCAGGGTACTCTTGCCGCCGCCGCTGGCGCCGACGATCGCCACCTTCTCCCCCGGGGCGATGGACAGGTTCATGTTGTCCAGCACGCGCTCGTCGCCATAACCGAAGCTCAGCCCGCGCACCTCGATGCCCACGGTCTCGCGCCCCAGGAACGGGTCCACGCCACCGGCATGTTGCGGCTCGTCGGCGCGCGCCAGCAGCTCGTTGATCCGGGTCAGCGCCCCACCCGCGGCATAATAGGCGTACTGCAGGTTCAGCAACTGTTCCACCGGGCCGATCATGAACCACAGGTAGCTGAACACCGCCAGCATCTGGCCGATGGACAGGTCGGAAAACAACACGGTGAGCATCGCCACGGCGCGGAAGATATCGATACCGAACTGGAACAACAGCCCGCTGGCCCGCCCCGACGCGTCGCTCTTCCATTGCGAGGCCACTGCGTAATCCCGCACCTCTTCGGCACGCCGCCCCAGGCGCCCGAGGAAGTAGCCCTGGCGATTGCCTGCACGGACTTCCTGGATCGCTTCCAAAGTCTCGGTCAAGGCCTGGGTAAAGCGTGAGGTGCTGTCGTTCTCCAGCTTCTTCAGGTGCTTGACCCGCTTGCCCAACTGCACTGTGGCGAAGATCACCAGCGGGTTGAACAGCAGGATCAGCAAGGCCAGTTTCCAGTGCATCCACATCAGGATCCCGGCGGTGCCCACCAGGGTCAGCATGGCCACCAGGAAACGGCTCAGGGTCTCGCCGACGAATTTGTCCACGGTGTCCAAGTCGGTCACCAGGTGGCTGCTGACGGTGCCGCCGCCTAGGCTTTCGTACTCCCCCAGGGAGATGCGCTTGAGTCGCTCGATCAGGCGGATACGGATGCGATAGACGATGTCCTTGGCCAGGCCGGCGAACAATCGGGCCTGGACCACGTTGAACACCAGGGCCGCGCAGCGCAGGACCAGGGTCACCAGCAGCATCAGGCCGATGTAGCCGGCGGCGTCATGCCAGGCCGTCGGCAGCAACAGCCGCATCACCTGCAACGCAGCATCGCCATGCCCCAGTAGCACTTCGTCCACCAGCAATGGCAACAGCAGGGGAATCGGCACGCTGCACAGGGTCGCCAGGACGGCGACGCCATTGGCGATCCACAGGGATTTCTTGTGTTGCAGGGCCAGGCGACGGATTTCCGCCCAGCTCAGACGGTCGACGGTTTTGCCGCTGGCGCCTGGATCGACCGGCTCAGGCACTGGCGGCACGCTCCAGCCAGCGCCCCAGCAACGGTGCGAGCTCGCCAAGTGGCTGGTAGCCGTTGGTCAGCAAGGCCAGTTGGCCGTTGCGCTCGGCCAGCAGGGTGGGGAACCCGGCGATGCCCAGGTCCTGGACCCAAGTGAAGTCCGCCGCCGTGGCCGCATGCTGCTCGGCCCGGTCGAAGGCCTCGGCGAATTCGATGCGCGGCACTCCGGCGCGTTCGGCCAGTTCCACCAGCACGCTGGCCAGGGTCACATCCCGGCCTTCGACATAGAACGCGCGCTGGATCAGCCCCAACAGCTTCCAGGCGCAATCCGGCGCCAGGCCCCGCGCGGTGACGATGGCTCGGCAAGCCGGCTCGGTGTCATAGACGAATCCGTCGGGCAACGCCCCCTCGAACTTGAACGCCTGGCCGGTGGCCTGGTGCACCGCCTGCCAGTGTTCGAGGATGTAGCGCCGCGTCGTGGGTTCCAGCGCCGCGCCACTGCCGGTGCGCAGGCCGCCCACTACCAGGTGCAACTCGACGCCGGCAGCTTGTGCCTGCTCCACCAGGGCCTCGGCCACCGGAGCGAAGCCCCAGCACCATGAACACATCGGGTCCATCACATAGAGCAGGCGGGCGGACATGGCTCAGGCCTCGGAGGATGCTTGCTTGTAGTTGTAGCCGATCGGGTGCGGCTGGTTGCGAGCCTTGGCCAACTCGATCTGTTTCTGCCGGTCGATAGCGCTGCGGCGGGTCTTCTCGCTCAGCGTGTCCCAGCAATGAGGGCAACTGATGCCCGGCACATAGTGCTCGGAGGCGCGATCCGCGACGCTCACCGGCGTCCGGCAGGCATGACATTGATCGTAGTCGCCTTCGCTGAGGTCGTGGCGCACGGTGACCCGGTTGTCGAACACGAAGCAGTCGCCCTGCCACTTGCTCTCTTGCTGCGGCACTTCCTCGAGGTACTTGAGGATCCCGCCCTTGAGGTGGAACACCTCGCCGAAACCTTCGCTGAGCATGTAGCTCGAAGCCTTCTCGCAGCGAATGCCGCCGGTGCAGAACATCGCCACTTTCTTGTGCTTGCTGGGGTCGAAGTTGGCCCGGATGTACTCCGGGAACTCACGGAAGGTGGTGGTCTTGGGGTCGATGGCGCCTTCGAAGGTACCGATGGACACCTCGTAGTCGTTGCGGGTGTCGATCAGCAGGACCTCCGGATCGCTGATCAGGGCGTTCCAGTCCTGGGGCTCGACATAGGTCCCGACCTGCTTGTTCGGGTCGACGCCCGGCACGCCCAGGGTGACGATTTCCTTCTTCAGCTTGACCTTGGTGCGGTAGAACGGCTGCTCGTCGCAGTACGACTCCTTGTGGTCGATATCGCGCATGCGCGGGTCGTTCTTGAGCCAGGCCAGCAGGCCGTCGATACCTTCGCGGCTGCCGGAAACCGTGCCATTGATGCCTTCCTCGGCGATCAGCAGGGTGCCCTTGATGCCGTTGTCGAGCATCGCCTGCAGCAAAGGCTCGCGCAGGCTGACGTAATCTTCGAGGGTGACGAACTTGTACAGTGCCGCCACGACGATGGGTTGAGTCATGGGTAATCTCCAGGTGGCTACCCTCGCAAAGGGTGAACCGGATGCAAAAAAAACGCGCCGGCTAAGCGGCGCGTTGCGGATTGTAACAGGAAGCCGGCGGCAAGCTCCAAGTCTCGAGTGGCAAGCGACCAACCGAGCCGGAAATCCCGGAATCGCGCCCTGCCGCCAAAGCCCGCGGCTGCTCCTAGGGATGACCGCCGGCGCAGGTCGGCGAGGCCGGGGCCGCGCCGATCTTTTCCCATTCCTGGGGCGTGTAGGTATGCAGCGCCAGGGCATGGAACTGGCCCATCAGCTCGCCCAGGGTGGCGTAGACCTTCTGGTGGCGCTTGACGCTGTTGAGGCCGGCGAACTGCTCGCTGACCAGCACCGCCTTGAAGTGGGTTTCCTGGCCACGACTATGCATGTGGCTTTCGTCCAGCACTTGCAGGTGCGCAGGCTGCAAGCCCGCCAGCGCCGTTTCGATCCGTTGTTGCATGATCATCGCGGGCTCCGCTTACTTCTTCTTCGCCGGAGCGGCCTTGGGCTCGAGCTCGGCGGTCATGTCGGCCAGCAGCTTGTTGACCACCGGCACTGCGCTTTCCAGCTTGCCCTGGGTCATCTGCGCCGATTGCTGGGTCAGCTGGGGCATCTTCTCCAGGACTTTCTTGCCCAGTGGCGACTGGTAGAAAGCCACCAGATCCTTGAGCTCCGATTCACTGAAATTGCTGGTGTAGAGCTTGACCATGTCCGGTTTCAGCTTGTTCCAGCCGATGGCCTGGTCCAGGGCCGCGTTGGCCTTGGCCTGGTAGGTTTCCAGTAGCGCACGCTTGGATTCCGGAGCCTTGGTCTGCTCGAAACGCTGGGCGAACATTTGCTGCACTTGCATGTAGACCGGGGTACCGAGCTTGTCCGCATGGGCCAGGGTCAGGAAAGCCTCGGCACTGGCGTTGTGGCTGGCGGTATCGGCAAGAACCTGGCCGCTGGCACAGACCAGAACAACCGCGGAACAGAGGGCACGAAGACGGGTCATCGAGTTTCCTTTTCTAGCAGGCGAGGTAGAACCCCAAGGGCGTCCATTCTGCGCCTATTGTTCCGCGTCCCTCAACCCCACCCGGTTTTGCCCGGGCCAATGGCAGGGATAAATCCCGCCAAGGGAACCCGAGCCTCGGATCAGGGCCTAAACTGGCCAGTCAGACTAGGAGGATCGCCACGATGAATCGAATCGAAACTGACAGCCTGGGCCAGGTTGAAGTCCCGCAGGAAGCCTACTGGGGCGCTCAGACCCAACGCTCGCTGGTCAACTTCGCCATCGGTACCGAACGCATGCCACTGTCGGTCCTGCACGCCCTGGCGCTGATCAAGAAAGCCGCGGCCCGGGTCAACAACCGCAACGGCGACCTGCCCGCGGATATCGCCCGGCTGATCGAACAGGCCGCCGACGAAGTGCTGGCCGGCGAGCACGACGACCAGTTCCCGCTGGTGGTGTGGCAAACCGGCAGCGGCACCCAGAGCAACATGAACGTCAACGAAGTGCTGGCCGGACGAGCCAACGAGCTGGCGGGCAACCCTCGCGGCGGCAAGGCGCCGGTGCACCCCAACGATCACGTCAACCGCTCCCAGAGCTCCAACGACTGCTTCCCCACCGCCATGCACATCGCCACCGCCCAGGCTGTGCAATTCCAGCTGCTGCCGGCCATCGCCGAACTCTCCGGTGGCCTGGCCGAGCTGTCGGCGCGGCACATGAAGCTGGTGAAGACCGGACGCACCCACATGATGGATGCCACGCCGATCACCTTCGGCCAGGAACTCTCGGCCTTCATCGCCCAGCTGAGCTACGCCGAGCGGGCGATCCGCAGTGCCCTGCCGGCGGTCTGCGAACTGGCCCAGGGCGGCACCGCCGTGGGTACCGGGCTGAATTCGCCCCACGGTTTCGGCGAAGCCATCGCCGCCGAACTGGCCGCCCTCTCCGGCCTGCCGTTCGTCACCGCGCCCAACAAGTTCGCCGCCCTGGCCGGCCATGAACCGCTGACCGCCCTGTCCGGCGCGCTCAAGACCCTGGCCGTGTGCCTGATGAAGATCGCCAACGACCTGCGCTTGCTGGGTTCGGGGCCGAGGGCCGGCCTGGCGGAGGTCAAGCTGCCGGCCAACGAGCCGGGCAGTTCGATCATGCCCGGCAAGGTCAACCCGACCCAGTGCGAAGCCTTGTCGATGCTGGCCTGCCAGGTCATGGGCAACGATACCGCCATCGGTTTCGCCGCCAGCCAGGGCCATTTGCAGTTGAACGTGTTCAAGCCGGTGATCATCCACAACCTGCTGCAATCGATCCGCCTGCTGGCCGATGGCTGCAGCAACTTCCACCAGCACTGCATCACCGGCCTGGAGCCCGACCCGGTGCAAATGGCCGCCCACCTGGAACGCGGCCTGATGCTGGTGACCGCGCTCAACCCGCATATCGGCTACGACAAGGCCGCCGAGATCGCCAAGAAGGCCTACGCCGAGAACCTGACCCTGCGCGAGGCGGCGCTGCAACTGGGTTACCTGGACGATGCGCAGTTCGACGCCTGGGTCCGCCCGGAAAACATGCTGGAAGCCGGAAAACAGGGCTGACATCCAGAGTGGGCGGCTGGCTCATGCCACCGCCCGTGATCGTCACCTGGCGCCACCGCGCCGACGCCGTGCCCGCAGCCCCTCGATCAGCGACGGCCCCAGGGCCGTCAGCGCCGAACCCAGCACCACCAACAACGCACCGCCGTAACCCAGGCCGTTGATCTGTTCCGCGTGCACGTACTGCGGCCACACCCAGGCCGCCCAGGCCACGGCGGCGAAGGTCACCAGCGGGGTGATGGCCAGGGTCGCACTGACCCGCGATGCCTCCCAATGGGCCAGGGCTTCGGCAAACGCGCCATAGGCCACCAGGGTGTTGAGGCAGCAGGCCAGCAATAGCCAACCTTGCAACGGCGTCAGCGCCATGACCTCCAGCGGATGAACCCAGGGCGTGAGCAGCAAGGCACAGGACAGGTAGATCACCATCATCACCTGCAATGAATTCCACACGCTCAGCAACTGCTTCTGGCCCAGTGCATAGAAAGTCCAGACCGCCGACGCCGCCAGCACGGTGAGCACGCCAGCGGTGTAGTCGCCCAGGGTGGTCAGCAACTCGGCCAGGCGCTGGTTGAAGAACAACCCGAACCCCACCAGCAATACCAGCAGGCCCAGGCCTTGCCCCAGGCTGAAACGCTCCTTGAACACCAGCACACTGGCGACCAGCAACAGGATCGGCCCCATCTGCACCACCAGCTGCGCGGTACCCGGGCTCAACAGGTTCAGGCCCATCAGGTACAGCACGTAGTTGCCCACCAGGCCGCCCACCGCAAGCGGCACCAGCCAGGCGCCTCGTGGCCCGAGCTGGCGCCAGTCGGGCAGGCGGCGTACCGCCGCCAGGTAGACCAGCAGGCACCCGCCGGAGACCAGCAGGCGGAACCAGGTCACGGTGACCGGATCCATCGCTTGCAGCACGTGCTTGAGCTTGATGGGCAGGATGCCCCAGAGCACCGCCGTCACCAAGGCGAGGAACAGGCCGTAGGCCCAACGACCGGATGAAACATGCATGCCAACCCCACAAGACCTGCCAGCGACGGGCACATTCTAGGGCCGGAACCTGGAGCAACACAGCGGCCATGAGCGGCCGAGCGCAAACAGGATGGTCCAGGTCGCAAACACGCAAGCCGGCCCCATCGTAGCCGGCTGGTATAGCAGCAACAGGCCTAGCGCACGGCCTCGAACAGCCCGGTGGCGCCCATGCCACCCCCTACGCACATGGTGACGATGCCGTAGCGCAGGTTGCGCCGCTGCAGCTCGCGCACCAGGTGTCCGACCTGGCGCGAGCCGGTCATGCCATAGGGGTGGCCGATGGCGATCGAGCCGCCATTGACGTTGTAGCGGGCGTTGTCGATTTCCAGGCGCTCGCGGGCATACAGGCACTGGGACGCGAAAGCCTCGTTGAGTTCCCACAGGTCGATGTCGGCGATGCTCAGGCCCTTGGCCTTGAGCAGCTTGGGCACCGAGAACACCGGGCCGATGCCCATTTCGTCCGGCTCACAGCCGGCCACGGTGAATCCCCGGAAAAACGCCTTGGGCTTGAGCCCCAGGGCCAGTGCCCGCTCCAGGCTCATCACCAGGGTCATCGAAGCCCCATCGGAGAGCTGTGAGGAGTTGCCAGCGGTCACCGAACCATCCTCGGCGAACACCGGCTTGAGCGCCGCCAGGTTCTCCAGGGTGGTGTCCGGGCGGTTGCAGTCGTCGCGATCCACCACGCCATCGAGGATCTGCACCTGCCCGGTGTTCTTGTCCTCGACCTTGTACTTGACCGCCATCGGCACGATCTCGTCGTCGAACAGGCCGGCGGCCTGGGCTTGGGCGGTGCGCTGCTGGCTCTGCAGGGCATAAAGGTCCTGGCTCTCGCGACTGACCTTGTAGCGTCGAGCCACCACCTCGGCGGTCTGGCCCATGGGGAAATAGATGCCCGGCACCTGTTCCTTGAGCAATGGATTGATCAGATTGTCGGTGTTGACGCTCTTCATGGTCAGGCTGATGGACTCCACCCCGCCGGCGACGATGATGTCGCTGCAGCAGGAGGCGATCTGGTTGGCGGCGATGGCGATCGCCTGCAACCCCGAAGAGCAGAAACGGTTGAGGGTCATGCCCGCGGTGCCGGTGCCCAGGGCCGAAAGCACGGCGACGTTGCGTCCGATGTTGTAGCCCTGGGCCCCTTCGTTGGAGCCGGCGCCGACGATGCAATCCTCGACGCTGGCCGGGTCGATGCCAGTGCGCGCCAACAGCGCATTGACACAATGGGCGGCCATGTCGTCCGGACGGGTCTGGTTGAACTTGCCGCGAAAGGACTTGGCCAGGCCAGTCCGCACGCTGTCGACTATCACCACTTCACGCATGACGCTCTCCTTGTTGTTGCCAGCTCAAGAGCGTCGAGCATAGATCCGCGGCCAACTGGCCGCGACGATCATTCATTGGCCGTATGCGTGGCCATCGGCCTACTTCTTGTGTTTCTTGTCGTGCCGGTCGCTGCGCTCGAAGGCCTCTTCCAGGGTCCGGTTGATGGTGCGCAGGACCTTGACCCGGGCCCAGCGCTTGTCGTTGGCCTCCACCAGGGTCCAGGGCGCCACTTCGGTACTGGTGCGGTCGACCATGTCGCCCACCGCGGTGCGGTAGTCATCCCACTTGTCGCGGTTGCGCCAGTCGTCCTCGGTGATCTTGAAGCGCTTGAAGGGGATCTCTTCGCGCTCTTGGAAGCGCTCCAGCTGGGTGTCCTTGTCGATGGCCAGCCAGAACTTCACCACGATCACCCGGGCATCGGCCAACTGCTCCTCGAAGTCGTTGATCTCGCTGTAGGCACGCAACCAGTCGGCCGGGCTGCAGAAACCCTCCACCCGCTCCACCAGCACCCGGCCGTACCAGGAACGATCGAAGATGGTGAATTTGCCCCGGGCCGGGATTTGCCGCCAGAAACGCCAGAGGTAGGGCTGCGCGCGCTCGTCTTCGGACGGCGCGGCGATCGGCACGATGCTGTATTGGCGTGGGTCCAGCGCCGCCGCCACCCGGCGGATGGCGCCGCCCTTGCCCGCCGCATCGTTGCCCTCGAACACCGCCACCAGGGCGTGCTTGCGCATGCGCTTGTCGCGCAACAGGCCGGCCAGGCGCGCCTGCTCGGTGATCAGTTGCTCTTCGTAGTCGTCCTTGTCCAGGTGCTGGGTCATGTCCAGGCTGTCCAGCAGGCTCAACTGGTCCACCGCTGGCGGCAACGGCGCGGCGTTGACCTGGGCCGGCTTGAGCGGCTTGCGAGCCAGGGCGCTCTGCAAGCCCTCGAGGAGGATGCGGCCCACGGTAAGGCTGCGGTAATGCGGGTCCACGCCTTCGATCACATGCCAGGGCGCATAGTCGCGACTGGTGCGGCGCAACACTCGCTCGCCGTACTTGACGAACTTGTCGTAGGTCTCCGATTGCTGCCAGTCCAGCGGGCTGATGCGCCAGCTGTGCAGCGGATCGTCCTGCAGGGCCTTGAGCCGGGCCTTCATCTGCTTCTTGGACAGGTGGAACCAGAACTTGAAGATCAGTGCGCCCTCATCGCAAAGCATCTTCTCCAGGCGCTCGGCAGCATTGATCGCCTGGTCCAGGCGCGGGTCCTTGATCTGCCCATGCACCCGCCCCTGGAGCATCTGGCTGTACCAGTTGCCGAAAAACACCCCCATGCGCCCCTTGGCCGGGAGCATGCGCCAATAGCGCCAGGCCGGTGGCCGCGATAGCTCCTCGTCGGTCTGCTGGTCGAAGGTGCGCACCTCGATCAGGCGCGGGTCCATCCACTCGTTGAGCAGCTTGACCGTCTCGCCCTTGCCCGCCCCTTCCACGCCATTGATCAGCACGATCACCGGGAATCCGGCCTTCTGGCGCAACTCGAACTGCGCCTCGAGCAAGGCTTCGCGCAAGGCCGGCACTTCGGCGTCATAGGTTTCCTTGTCGATGGCGTGACCGATTTCAGCGGATTCGAACATGGGTGGCTCCCTTCCAAGAATTTTCCAAGACTAGCGGATGGACCTCGGCCAGGGAAAACAAATCCAGAAGCGCCAACGGCTTGCCATGGATCAAGCGCCGACCCGGTGATCGGCTAGAATGGTCGCCTTGCGCCACATGAGCCGAACATGACAGCAGAACTGCCCTACGCCCAGCTCGACTGGGACGACCAAGGACGCCCGCGTTCGCGGGTCTTCGACGATGTGTATTTCTCCAGCGACTCGGGGCTGGATGAAACCCGCCACGTCTTCATCGAACAGAACCGCCTGGGGGAACGCTTCGCCGCCCTGGCCGCCGGCCAGCGCTTCGTCATCGGCGAGACCGGCTTCGGCACCGGGCTGAACTTCCTCTGCGCCTGGCAACTGTTCCGGCAACAAGCGCCGGCCGGGGCGCGCCTGCATTTCGTCAGCGTCGAAAAATACCCCCTGAGCCATGCCGACCTGCAACGGGCCCTGGCGCTTTGGCCGGAGCTGGCCGACCTGGCACAGCCGCTGCTGGAGCAGTACCAGGCGATCCACGGTGGTTTCCAGCGCCTGGTCCTGGACCAGGGCCGGGTCATCCTGACCCTGTTGATCGGCGATGCCCTGGAGCAACTGCCGCAACTGGACGCCCAGGTGGACGCCTGGTTCCTCGATGGTTTCGCCCCGGCGAAGAACCCCGAGATGTGGACCGCCGAGCTGTTCGCCGAACTGGCCCGCCTGGCCGCACCGGGCGCCAGCATCAGCACCTTCACCAGCGCCGGCTGGGTGCGGCGCCTGTTGAACGCCGCGGGCTTCAAGATGAAGCGCACCCCGGGTATCGGCCGCAAATGGGAAGTGCTGCGCGGCGAGTTCCTCGGCTGGCCCGAAGAAACGCCCGCTCCGGCCGCAGCCAAGCCCTGGTTCGCCCGCCCACCACGACAAGACAAGACCGCCCTGGTGATCGGCGGCGGCCTGGCCGGCTGCTCCAGTGCCGCCAGCCTGGCCGCCCGTGGCTGGCAGGTACAACTGCTCGAACGCCACGGGCAACTGGCCCAGGAAGCCTCGGGCAATCCCCAGGGCGTGCTCTACCTCAAGCTATCGGCCCACGGCACGGCGTTGTCGCAGATGATCCTCAGCGGCTTCGGCTACACCCGCCGCCAGCTCGAACACATGCAACGGGGCCTGGACTGGGACGCCTGCGGCGTCCTGCAACTGGCGTTCAACCCCAAGGAGGCCGAGCGCCAGGCACAACTGGCCGCGGCCTTTCCCCACGATTTGCTGCACATCCTGGACCGCGAGCAAGCCCAGGCCCGGGCCGGCATTGGCCTGGAATACGGCGGGCTGTTCTTCCCCGAAGGCGGCTGGGTCCATCCGCCGGCGCTGTGCCAGTGGCAAGCCGGGCATTCAGGCATCCAGGTCCTGACCCATCGACAGGTGCTGGAACTGCGTCGGGTCGATCAGCAGTGGCAGGCCTGGGACGGCGAACAACTACTGGCCAGCGCCGCCGTGGTGATCCTCGCCGGCGCTGCCGAGATCAAGCAGTTTCCCGCCAGCGCCGAGTTGCCCCTCAAGCGCATCCGTGGGCAGATCACCCGCCTGCCGCAAACGGCACGCAGCCAGGCCCTGGCCACGGTGGTCTGCGCCGAAGGCTATGTCGCCCCGCCCCGGCTGGGGGAGCACACCCTGGGCGCCAGCTTCGATTTCCACAGCCAGGACCTGGCCCCGACCACGGCCGAACATGCGGGCAACCTGGAAATGCTGCGGGAAATCTCCAGCGACCTGCTGCACCGCCTGGAGGTCGAACAACTGCCCCTGGAAGATTTGCAGGGCCGCGCGGCCTTTCGCTGCACCAGCCCGGACTACCTGCCCATCGTCGGCCCGCTGGCGGACCCCGCCGACTTCGCCGACACCTATGCCGCCCTGGGCAAGGACGCTCGCCAGGTACCGGACCTGCCCTGCCCCTGGCTCGAAGGCCTGTACATCAACAGTGGCCATGGCTCGCGCGGCTTGATCACTGCGCCGCTGTCGGGGGAGCTACTGGCCGCCTGGCTGGAAAACGAGCCCCTGCCATTGCCCAGGAGCGTGGCCGAGGCCTGCCATCCGAACCGCTTCGCCCTGCGCCGGCTGATTCGCGGCAAGGCCTGAAACAAGGCCCCGGCAGCCGCTTGCCGGCGGCGCTGCCTGCCCCTCCCTGCCCCGCCCCGGCCCGCCCGGGGTTGGACAAGACCTGGCGCTTATTACCCATCGATCTAAAACTCCCGAGTTATGCACAGGTCAGTTTCCAGGTAGCCGTGATTTTGGCGGCGACGGATTGACTCTTCCCCAACGGAAACAACCGGTAAGGACTTATGTGCGGATTAGCTGGAGAACTACGTTTCGATCACCAACCTGCCGACCTTGCGGCAGTTGAACGCATCACCCACCACCTCGCCCCCCGCGGTCCCGACGCCTGGGGCTTCCACAGCCAGGGGCCGATCGCCCTGGGCCATCGGCGCCTGAAGATCATGGACCTGTCGGACGGTTCGGCGCAGCCCATGGTCGACAACCAGCTGGGCCTGTCCCTGGCCTTCAATGGCGCGATCTACAACTACCCCGAGCTGCGCGCCGAGTTGGAAGCCAAGGGTTATGCCTTTCATTCCGGGGGCGACACCGAAGTACTGCTCAAGGGCTACCACGCCTGGGGCGCCGAGCTGCTGCCCAAGCTCAATGGCATGTTCGCCTTCGCCATCTGGGAGCGCGACAGCAAGCGCCTGTTCCTGGCCCGCGACCGCCTCGGGGTCAAGCCCCTGTACCTGTCGCGCACCGGCCAGCGCCTGCGCTTCGCCTCGACCCTGCCGGCACTGCTCAAGGGCGGCGACATCGATCCGCTGCTCGACCCGGTCGCCCTCAACCACTACCTGAACTTCCATGCCGTGGTCCCGGCTCCCAGGACCTTGCTGGCCGGTATCGAGAAACTGCCGCCGGCCACCTGGATGCGCATCGAGGCCGATGGCCGCAGCGAGCAGCAGACCTGGTGGACCCTGGCCTACGGCCCGGCCGCCGACGAAACCCGGCTGACCCTGGAAGACTGGCGCGACCGGGTGCTGGACAGCACCCGTGAAGCGGTGGCCATCCGCCAACGGGCGGCGGTGGACGTCGGCGTGCTGCTGTCCGGCGGCGTCGACTCCAGCCTGCTGGTGGGCCTGCTGCGCGAAGTCGGGGTGGACGAGCTGTCGACCTTCTCCATCGGCTTCCAGGATGCCGGCGGCGAACGAGGCGACGAGTTCCAGTATTCCGACCTGATCGCCCGGCACTACGGCACCCGCCATCACCAACTGCGCATCGCCGAGCACGAGATCATCGAGCAGTTGCCCGCTGCGTTTCGCGCCATGAGCGAGCCGATGGTCAGCCACGACTGCATCGCCTTCTATTTGCTATCCCGGGAAGTGGCCAAGCACTGCAAGGTGGTGCAGAGCGGCCAGGGTGCCGACGAGTTGTTCGCCGGCTACCACTGGTATCCGCAGGTGGACGGCGCCGATGATCCCTATGGCGCTTACCGCGCGGCGTTCTTCGACCGCAGCTACGAGGACTACGCCGCCACCGTGCAACCGCGCTGGTTGCTGGACCACGACGCCGCCGGCGACTGGGTCCGCGAGCATTTCGCTCGTCCCGGGGCCGAGGCTGCCGTGGACAAGGCCCTGCGCCTGGACAGCACGGTGATGCTGGTGGACGACCCGGTCAAGCGTGTGGACAACATGACCATGGCCTGGGGCCTGGAGGCCCGCACGCCCTTCCTCGACTACCGCCTGGTGGAGCTCTCGGCCCGGGTCCCGGCGCGCTTCAAGCTGCCAGACGGCGGCAAGCAGGTGCTCAAGGAGGCCGCGCGGCTGGTGATTCCCAGCGCGGTCATCGACCGCAAGAAAGGCTACTTCCCGGTACCGGGGCTCAAGCACCTGGAGGGCAAGACCCTGGACTGGGTCCGCGAACTGCTGCTGGACCCGAGCCAGGACCGCGGCCTGTTCAATCCGGCGATGCTCGACCGCCTGCTGACCGACCCCCAGGGCCAGCTGACGCCGTTGCGCGGCTCCAAGCTGTGGCAGCTGGCGGCGTTGAACCTGTGGCTCAGTGAACAAGGAATCTGATCGATGAAAGCCCATACGGCCTACAGCCAACGCCTGCTGCGCGGCCAGGCCCCTACCTACGAGCGCCTGCAGGCGCGCTTCGCCGAGGACGGCAACGAACCGGGCAAGGCACCGGTGGCCGTGCACTGCGGCTGGGGTCGCCTGCTGATCGGCCATACCTTCCCCGACGCCACCCGGCTGGCCGAGGAACTGCTCAACGAGCGTCCCGGCGAGCGCGACATCGCGCTGTATGTGGCCGCGCCCCAGCAGGTGCTGGGGCTGGAACCGGCGCAACTGTTCCTCGACCCCTCCGACACCCTGCGCCTATGGTTCAGCGACTACCGCCAGGCCACCCGGGTGTTCCGTGGCTTTCGTATCCGGCGTGCGCAAAGCGCCGCCGACTGGCAGGCCATCAACCAGCTGTACCTGGCCCGGGGCATGCTGCCCATCGACCCAGAGCTACTGACCCCACGCCACCAGGGCGGACCGGCCTACTGGCTGGCCGAGGACGAGGACAGCGGCGCACTGATCGGCAGCGTCATGGGCCTGGACCATTACAAGGCCTACCAGGACCCGGAGCACGGCAGCAGCCTGTGGTGCCTGGCGGTGGACCCCGACTGCAGCCGACCGGGCGTTGGCGAGGTATTGGTGCGCCACCTGATCGAACACTTCATGAGCCGTGGCCTGAGCCACCTCGACCTGTCCGTGTTGCACGACAACCGCCAGGCCAAGAACCTCTACGCCAAGCTGGGTTTTCGCACCCTCTCGACCTTCGCCATCAAGCGCAAGAACGGCATCAACCAGCCGTTGTTCCTTGGCCCCGGCCCCCAGGCGCAGTTCAACCCCTATGCCCGGATCATCGTCGAGGAAGCCCATCGCCGGGGTATCGATGTACAGGTCGATGACGCCGAGGCGGGCTTGTTCACCCTCAGCCACGGCGGGCGCCGGGTGCGCTGCCGGGAATCCCTGAGCGACCTGACCAGCGCCATCAGCATGACCCTGTGCCAGGACAAGAGCCTGACCCACAAGGTGCTCAAGGGCGCCGGACTGAACCTGCCGGCGCAGCGCCTGGCGGGCAACGCCGACGACAACCTGGAGTTCCTCGACGAGCATCGACGGGTGGTGGTCAAGCCCCTGGACGGCGAACAGGGCCAGGGAGTGGCCGTGGACTTGCACAGCATCGAGCAGGTGCAGCAGGCCATCGAGCAGGCACGCAAGTTCGACAGCCGGGTGCTGCTGGAAAGCTTCCACGAGGGCCTGGACCTGCGCATCCTGGTGATCGGCTTCGAAGTGGTGGCCGCGGCCATCCGCCGCCCGGCACAGATCATCGGCGATGGCCAGCACTCCATCGGCGCCTTGATCGAAGCCCTCAGCCGTCGGCGCCAGGCGGCCACCGGTGGCGAGAGCCGCATTCCCCTGGACCACGAGACCCAGCGCACCCTGCATGCCGCCGGCTACGACTACAACAGCGTGCTGGAACCCGGCGAGCTGCTATGCGTACGGCGTACCGCCAACCTGCACACCGGCGGCACCCTGGAAGACGTCACCGATATCCTCCATCCGCAGTTGGCCGATGCCGCCGTACGCGCGGCCCGCGCCCTGGATATCCCGGTGGTCGGCCTGGACCTGCTGGTGACGGCGGCGGACCAGCCCGAGTACGTGTTCATCGAAGCCAACGAGCGTGCCGGGCTGGCCAACCACGAACCGCAACCGACGGCCGAACGTTTTGTCGACCTGCTGTTTCCCCTCAGTCAACCAACCCCCTGAGCCCCTGGGGCCTGCGGCGCCAGCGAGCGCCGCAGGTCTTGGTCGAAGCCATCGACGGGCGTTTTTTCGTCAGGAGTTTCCATGACCCACACGATCGCCGAACCGGACCTCGCCTACCTGCAGAAGGTCCTCCTGGAAATGCTCGCCATTCCCAGCCCCACCGGTTTCACCGACACCATCGTGCGTTATGTCGCCGAACGCCTGGAGGAACTGGGCATTCCCTTCGAACTGACCCGGCGCGGCACCATCCGCGCCACCCTCAAGGGCCAGAAGAACAGCCCCGACCGGGCCGTCTCGGCACACCTGGACACCATCGGCGCCAGCGTCCGCGCGGTGAAGGACAACGGCCGCCTGACCCTGGCGCCGGTGGGCTGCTGGTCCAGCCGCTTCGCCGAGGGCAGCCGGGTCAGCCTGTTCACCGATAACGGCGTGCTGCGCGGCAGCGTGCTGCCGTTGATGGCCTCCGGGCATGCCTTCAACACCGCGGTGGACGAGTTGCCCATCAGCTGGGACCACATCGAGCTGCGCCTGGACGCCTACTGCACCACCCGCGCCGACTGCGAATCCCTGGGCATCGGCGTGGGGGATTTCGTCGCGTTCGACCCCCTGCCGGAGTTCACCGAAAGCGGTCATATCAGCGCCCGGCACCTGGACGACAAGGCCGGGGTCGCGGCGCTGCTGGCCGCCCTCAAGGCCATCGTCGACAGCGGCGAACCCTTGTCGATCGACTGCCACCCGCTGTTCACCATCACCGAGGAAACCGGTAGCGGCGCCGCCGCAGCCCTGCCCTGGGACGTCAGTGAATTCGTCGGCATCGACATCGCGCCGGTCGCTCCGGGCCAGCACTCCAGCGAGCATGCGGTGAGCGTGGCCATGCAGGATTCCGGTGGTCCCTACGACTATCACCTGTCGCGCCACCTGCTGCGCCTGGCCGGGGAGCACGAGTTGCCGGTACGCCGCGACCTGTTCCGCTACTACTTCAGCGACGCCCATTCGGCGGTCACCGCCGGCCACGATATCCGCACTGCGCTGCTGGCCTTCGGCTGCGACGCCACCCACGGCTACGAGCGGACCCATATCGACAGCCTGGCGGCGCTGGCCCGGCTGCTGAGCGCCTATATCCTCAGCCCCCCCGTGTTCGCCAGCGATGCGCAGCCGGCCCAGGGCTCCCTGGACCGCTTCAGCCACCAACTCGAGCATGACGCGCAGATGGAAAGCGAGACTCGGGTGCCTTCGGTGGACAGCCTGGTGGGCAACCGCTCCTGAGAACCAGCCGGGGGTTTGTGCACGCGATGGCTGGCGGCGCGCACCTGGCCCCGGTAGCATCCGGGATTGTTTGCCGGAGCCCCCTTATGCTGATTCCCCACGAGCTGCTTGAAGTCGACACCCTGACCCGCCTGATCGAGGACTTCGTCACCCGCGAAGGCACCGACAACGGCGATGAAACCCCGCTGGAAACCCGGGTCTTGCGGGTTCGCCAGGCCCTGGGCAAGGGACAGGCGGTGATCGTCTTCGACCCCGACAGCGGGCAGTGCCAGTTGATGCTCAAGCACGATGTGCCCAAGGAACTGTTCGACTGAAACACCGCCAGGTCGCGGCTCAAGGGGTCGTGAATCGCGGCCCGAACAGGATCACGCTGGCGCCGATCACGCACAGCGCCAGCCCCAGCCAGTCCGACCCCAGGGGGCGAACCCGCTCCACCACCGCCAGCCAGCCAATCGACGCGACGATGTAGATGCCCCCGTAGGCGGCATAGGCGCGCCCGGCGTAGGCGGCCTCGACCTTGGTCAACAGCAGGGCGAACAGGGTCAGGCTGACCAGCGCGGGAATGACCCACAGGGCACTCTTGCCCTGGCGCAGCCACATCCAGAAGGCATAGCAGCCGAAGATTTCGAACAGCGCGGCGAGGAAGAACCACAGGTAGTTGAGCATGCAAGGTCTCGTCAGGATTGCCGGGTGCCGGCAACCCTAGCGAGGCCCCGGGCCCAGGGCAAGTTCAGTGGGTGCCTTGCTTGGCCTTGGCGCGCATCTTCTCGGCCATCTGGGTCATTTCGGCGTACAGCGCCTGGGGGTTGTGTTGCTTCAGGGTCCAGGCCAGGCGTCCCTGCTCATGGGGCAGGATCATGAACTGGCCGGCCTGCACCTGCTGGTGGACATAGTCGGCGATCTGGCTGGCGCTGATAGGCGAGCTCTCCAGCAACTTGCCCACCTGGGCCTTCATCGCCGGGGTCGGGCCACGGAAGGAGTCCAGCAGGTTGGTCTGGAAGAACGACGGGCAGACCACGTGCACGGCGATTTCCTGCTGCGCCAGCTCGACCAGCAGGCTTTCCGAAAGCGCCACCACGCCGGCCTTGGCCACGTTGTAGTTGCTCATGGCCGGCCCCTGCATCAGGGCGGCCATGGAGGCGATGTTGATGATCTTGCCCTTGCTCTGTTCCAGCAGCGGCAGGAAGGCCTTGCAGCCTTTGACCACGCCCATCAGGTTGATCGCGATCTGCCAGTCCCAGTCCTCCAGGGACAGCTCGCTGAAGAAACCACCGGAAGCCACGCCGGCGTTGTTGACGATGATATCGATGCCCCCGAACTTGAGCTCGCAAGCCTGGGCGAGCGCCGTCAGCTGGCTGTAGTCACGCACATCGCAGCGCTGCACGAACCCATCGCCACCGGCTTGGCGAACCTGCTTCAGGGTCTCTTGCAAACCCGCCTCGTTGACGTCGGACAAAGCCAGCCGCCAACCCTCGCGCGCCCAGCGCAAAGCGATTTCGCGCCCCAGGCCGGAGCCGGCGCCGGTGATCATCATGCGATTGTGCATAACAGTTGCCTTGTAGGTCCTGGAAAGATGGACGCCAGTGTAGCGAAGGCCCCGGCGCGCCCCATGCACCATCAGGGTGCTGAATGGCACGGGCAAACCCCTGCCCCGGTCCGGCCCTTGGGAGCGACGGCGCTGGCCGGCGAAAAACTTTGAATCTTGCGCACCGGCAACGAGTCCGAAACAGTAAGCGGCCCATGTTGCGAACAAGACAGGTGCGCAATCTTCGCCGCTCGACCAATACTTCCTGAAAGGACATCGCTATGGGCACCATCCTGATCATCATCCTGATCCTGCTGCTGATTGGCGGCCTGCCGGTCTTCCCCCACTCCAGAAGCTGGGGCTACGGCCCTTCAGGGGTTATTGGCGTGGTGCTGGTCGTACTGTTGGTGCTGCTGTTGCTCGGCAGGATCTAGGGCACAAGACGCTTCGGCAGCTTTGGGCCGGGCAAAAAAACACCCCTGCAAGAGGGGTGCATGGAGGCTTGGTCAACCCGGCCGGCGCTCGAAGGCGAGCCGGCCGGGTGCCTTGGCGATCAGTCCGGCTTGCCGTTGACCACGCCTGCAGTGTTGTCCAGCAGGCTCTTGGTCGCGGTTTGCAGGAAAGACTCGAGTTTCTGCTTGAGTTGCGCCTCGTCGGCGGATTCCGGGATCAGCTCTCCACTCGGGTTGGCCCCCAATTCGTACCTGTACAACCGCGGCGACATTTCCTTGGGCAGTACCAGGACCCGATCGGCGGTCAACAGAGCTACGGTCTGGTCACTGCCCGAGGGCTTGATCACGCCGAAGCCCTTGTCACCCTCAGGCAGGTTGAGCAGGTCGCGTCCCCAGCACTGGTGCAGGACGTCGCCACCCAGGCGTCCCATGATGGTCGGCACGATATCGATCTGGGTGCCCACGGTGTGGTCACGCTGGCCGAACTTCTCCTGGATGCCCGGAGCGATCATCAACATCGGCACGTTGAAACGGCCCAGGTCCATCTCGGTGATCTGCTGCTCGTTGCCGAAGCCATGGTCGCCGACCACCACGAACAGAGTCTCCTTGAAGTACGGCTCCTTGCGCGCCTTCTCGAAGAACTGGCCCAGGGCCCAGTCGGAATAACGCATGGCGGTCAAGTGCTCATTGAGGCTGCCACGATCGGTCACTTTTTCCACCGGCAACGGCGTCGGCAAAGCGTACGGCGTGTGGTTGGACAAGGTCTGCAGCAAGGCATAGAACGGCTTGCCGTTTTCCCGGGCCTTCAGTTCCTGCAGGCCACGCTCGAACATGTCCTGGTCGGACACGCCCCAGGTCGGGTCGGAGAACACCGGATCGACGAAGTCGTTGCGACCGATGAAGTTGGTCATGCCCTGGTTGCTGAAGAAACCCGACTGGTTGTCCCAGGCGAAGTCGCCGTTGTAGACGTACACATCATCGAACTTGCGCGCACTGAGCAATTGCGGCAGGCCGGACAGCTTGTGGCTGCCTTCCGGGGTCTGCATCAGGTATTCGAAGCCCGGCAGGTTGGGGAAGCAGGCCATGGTGGCGAACATGCCCTGGTGGGTATGGGTGCCATTGGAAAAGAAACGGTCGAACAGCAAGCCTTCCTTGGACAGCTTGTCGAAGTATGGGGTGACTTCGCCCGGACGGCCCAGGGCACCCACCGAATGCCCAGCGAAGCTCTCCATGAGGATCACCACGACGTTCTTGATCGGCAGGGTCTTATCCGCGTCGGGAGTGTAGTTTCGGCGTACGGCCGCGACATCGGCATCCACCAGCTTGTCGCTCGGGACCAGCAACATATCGCGTACGGTCTGCTGGGCCAGGGGCTGAGGCAGGGTCGCCTTCCAGATGTTGGTGCGATCCTCGGACATGCGGTCCTTGGCGGCGGCCAACAGTTGCAGGGTGCCGTTGAGGCCCAGTTGGTTGGCGAAGTTCGATTCGGTGGTGTAGACGTCACCCCAGCGCATCGGCGGCCCTTGGCGCAGGGTGCCGCGGGCTGCCACTACGCAGACCACCAGGCAGACCACGAACACTGCCAGGCGCGCGTACCAGGGTGCGATCTGGCGCGCCCCGACACTGCCGCCAGTGAATGGTCCACGGGGCCGGGTAGCACGATCGGCCCCCTTGAACGCCAGGCTCAGCAGCCAGGTGCCCACGACCCAGGCCAAGAGGTAGCGCACCACCGGGAAGCCGTACCAGAGCATGCTCATCACGGTCTTCGGGTCTTCCTTGACGTACTGGAATACCAGGCCATTGAGGCGCTGGTGGAACTCACGATAGAAGTCCATTTCCATCAGGCCGAGGAACAACGCGATGCTGGAGGTCAGCGTCAGCCAGAAGCGCAGCAGCCCGCGGGCGGCCATGGCCCGGGCACTGAACAGCGCCAGCACCAGCGGCACGCAGAGGTAGACCACCAACCGCAAGTCGAAACGCAGGCCGTTGGCAAACGCCTCGAGGAAGGTCGAGGCCGGCGTATCGAGGATCATCTCGCGGTTGTAGACCAGCAGCGCAACGCGCAACAGAGTGAACATCACCATCATGACCAGCGCACAGAGGAGCGTGTAGGCCAGATGGGATTTGACGGTCGGTTGCAGCAAGCGATTCGGGGATCGCTGCTGGCTCAGGGCATCCGAGTTTGCCATGTCGTTTTAGGACCCATTGGAAGTTTAAGTTGCAAGGATGAAGCGGCGTTCAGCCCTCTTGTTGCCGCCGGGGGCGACGGGGGAATACGCGGTGCGCAGATGTTGCACGATCACTGGAGGCATTGCCATTACTTGGTGGCAGGCGTATGCACCTGGCCACCAACGGCTCTGGGGCAATGAATGGCAGGGAGTGACAGCGAAAAAAACGCTGGCGAATTGTCTTCGAGCGTTTGTGAAAATTTCGTTCAAGGCATGTTTAGTCACACAAAAAAGGACCTCGCGGCCCTTTCTTGCAGACGCTCGACCCGTTGTCGGTCAGAGGCGGACATTCCCCCGGGGTCCGGCGATGGCCCAGATGATCAGCCCCAGCACCGGCAGCAGGATGATCAGCAGTACCCAGAGGATCTTCATGCCCGTCTCGGCGCCGCTCTTGAGGACGTTGATGATGGCCCAGATATCCAGGGCCAGGATGATCAGGCCGACCAGGCCATTGAAGGTGGAACCCATGATGTCGCTCCCTAGTGATGGTGTGCTTCCTTCTAGGATAGCCGGGCGCCATCAGGGTTCCGCGAGATCACCACGGCATTGGCGATTCAGACGTGCACCGCGACCTTCAGGGCCTCCAGGGCCGGAGCCGCGGCGATGCCCACCTCGGCACACAGCTCCAGCACCCGCGGCACATCGTGGCCGTAGACCAGGACCATCTGCAGTTCGTCGTCCAGCAACTGGCTGAAGTTCATCAGCACGTAACCGCCGTTCTCCGGGTTCATGCTGCCCATCTGGATCTGGATCCGGTTCAGGGCGGTCAAGGCTTCGGTCTTGGCCAGTTGCTTGGGCTTGATATTGAACGACACATCCTTGCCGAAGGACGCGACGATCTGGCTGAACAGGTCGACATAGGTATCGGCCTGGAACAGCACCGTGTCCGGCAGGCTGCCGACCACCACCCACTCACCCAGGGGGATGGGGAAGCTGTCGTCATAGTTGATGTCGGGGTTGGCCGCCAGGAACGCCTCGGGATCGGCATAGGCCTGGCTCGCTTCGTCGGCGATCCGCTGGATCTCGGCGTCGCCCATGCAACCGGAGCTGATTCTGGTGATGAGTTCGATAAGGGCGGTCTTCATGGGCGCATCCTGGAGGCAAGGAAATTTCGAGGGCGCGAAGGATAGCCTAAAGTCCGCGGCCGGTCCTGCTGCAACGACGAGGGCCCAAGCCCTCGCCGCCCTCGCGCCTCAGGCCAGGAGTTGTTCCAGTTGCGCGGTGGTATCCACCGCGCCCATGGTCCTGGCCGCCTCCAGGGCGTTCACGCCATTGGCATCGCGAGCCTTGGGATCGGCCCCCTGGCTGATCAGGTAGGTGACGATCTCGGTGCGGTTGAACATGGCTGCCATCATCAGTGCAGTACGCCCGTCGAAAGAGGCGCCCTCGACCTGGGCACCACCCTCCACCAGCGCCTTGACCACCGCCAGGTCGCCCTTGAAGGCGGCCCCGGCGATCGGGCTCTGGCCGTTGTCGTTGCGGATCTCGGGGTCGGCCTTGTGCTTGAGCAGCACCTGCACCGCATCCACATGCCCGTAGTACGCGGCCAGCATCAGCAGGGTATCGCCCTTGTGGTTGCGCAGGTTGACCGGCAGGCCACCACCGGCCAGTCGGTCGAGCATCTGGGCATCGCCCTGGCGGGCGACGTTGAACACCTGCTCGACGAACTGGGCGGCCTCGTCTTCGGTCATCTGGCGGCTTTTGTCGGTCATCGGAAACTCCAGGTTCGGGCAATCGGAATGTCGCTAGTTTCCCCAAGCCGGCCGCAGCCTGTCATCCTCTTTTTCCCAAGGGCCGCCATAGACAGAATCAATAGCGCAGGCGCCCTGCCTGGATGTCGGCGAAGATTTGCGGGGTCAATCGCTCATAGGTGTCCGAGCCCGGCAACCAGGCATAGATCGGATCGTCTCCGGTGCGTTCGAGATCGAAGGCCTGCTCCTTCAGGCGGCTCTTCTGGTATTTGAAAGTACCGGTGGTGTCCATCTTCACCTTGATCCGCAGGAACAGCGGCACCGCATAGCCCGGCAGTTGCTGCCGGGCGAACTGCAACAGCGCACCGAAATCCAGGGTCGCCAGGGACTCCGCCGGGGTGATCGCCACCATCCCCGCACGGCCGTTGGTGTTATGAATCTCCACGTCGTAGGCCACCACCTCGGCGATTTGCGGGTGCCCCAGCAGGATGTTCTCCACCTCGGTGGTGGAGACGTTCTCGCCCTTCCAGCGGAAGGTATCGCCCAAGCGATCGACGAACTGCACATGGCCAAAACCGATGTCACGCAGCAGATCGCCGGTATTGAAGTAGCTGTCGCCCTTCTCGAACACGTCCTTGAGGATCACCTTGAGGTTCTTCTCCGGATCGGTATAGCCATCCAGCGGTGCCTTGTCGTCGATCTTCGCCAGCAGCAGGCCCTGGCCGCCCTTGGCCACCTTCTGCATGAACCCCTGGCTGTTGCGCAGCGGCGCACCGGTGTCGTGGGCATACTCCACCAAGGCCCAGGGAATCAGGGAAAACCCGACGGTGTTGTCGAAGTTGAGAATGTTGCTGAAGCCGATGTTGCCGTCGCTGGCGGCGTACAGCTCGCAGATATGGCCAACGCCGAAGCGCTGCTTGAATTCACTCCAGACCCCCGGGCGCAGGCCGTTGCCGATCATCTTGAACACCTGGTGGTCGCTGTCACGCGGCGAACCCGGCTGGTCGATCAGGTAGCGGCACAGTTCACCGACATAACCTATGGTGGTCGCCTGGAAGCGCCGGGCATCGTCCCAGAACTGGCTGGCGCTGAACTTGCGGCGGATGGCGAACCCCGAGGCCCCGGTGATGGCCGAGCCCCAGCACACGCACAAGCCGGTGGCGTGATACAGCGGCAAGGTGCAATACAGCACATCCTCAGGCTGCATATCCAGGGCGATGGTGCCGAAGCCGGCACTGGTGCGCATCCAGCGCCCGTGCTTGAAGATGCCTGCCTTGGGCAAGCCGGTGGTGCCGGAGGTATAGATGTAGAAGCAAGGGTCATCGAGGAAGATGCGCTGGGTCTGGGCCAGGTTGTCCCCCGGGTAGCCGGCACTCTCGGCCATCAGGTTGACCAGCCCTTCGGGGGTGGCTCCGGGATCGGCCAGGGTGTCCTGGTCGGCGATGTACCAGGTACGCCGCGGCTCGATGGCGACCTGGTCGCGCACCGCCGAATAGGCCGCCAGCAATTCGGCGCCGACCACGATCGCCACCGGCTTGACCAGGTTCAGGCTGTGCACCAGCACACTCTGGGTCTGCGCGGTGTTGACCATGGCGCAGATCCCGCCGAGCTTGGCCACCGCCAGTACCGTGACCAGCAGTTCCGGACGGTTTTCGATGAAGACCGCCAATACATCGCCCTTGCCGATGCCCTGCTCCTGCAGGTAGGCCGCGATGCGGTTGGCCCACTGGTTGACCTGGGAGTAGCTCAGGACCCTGTTGCCATACAGCAATGCCGGCCCTTGTGGATTGCGCCTGGTCGCTTGTTCGAAGCTCCAGCCCAGGCCGCAGGGCTGGTCCGCTTTCTCGATGTTCCCGGCCCTGATGCCGCGCACCACCCGTGGCAATGCCCGGGCAATGGATGGCACCTTACGCAGCATCATGCCCCAGGTGATCATGTCGCTCTTTTGCTTGCTCATGGTGGCTCCGGCTCGACGACAAAGGTCTGTGCCCGGACCTGGCCGGCCGGGCGCTGGCAACGGATGACGTGCTGGGCTCAACCGGGAGTGGCGACCCGGAATCGGAGCACCGACAGGCGACGCAGGCCGCAGCTGCTGGAAAGGAACGACGGATGAGTCGGGGAGAATGCGGCAGGCAGCGCCGCCGAGGGTATGCACAGATCGTTCATGAAGGGCGTCCTATATTCTTATTATCCTTCGGGCGAGGTCACCAGGACCGCGCCACAACACATTCCATGTCGCTGCAAGCCCCTGCCCAGCGCAGCCGCAAGACCAGCGCAGCAAGGGCTGACGAGCTGGAAAATACGTCAGCCCTCACGAAGCTGTACACGGGGT
>NZ_JBJJLO010000040.1:0-48990 GCF_046230915.1 Pseudomonas sp. KCJK8993 | reverse complement strand
TTATTTTTGTGCGAACCGACGCGCAGCGAGCACGACGCGGGCGGGAATCACGGACGTGATTCCCAGGCAGGAACAGGCAGAAAAACATCGCGGCGGATGCCTGGCGACATCCGCGGCTGCATGACGCTCAGCGCTCGCGTCTACTCTCGGCGGCCAGGCGTTCGGCCAGTTCGTCGAGACCTTCCAGCGGTGGTTCCGGCAACACGCGCAAGGTGGCCTGCAGCAGGCGCATCTGGCGAATGAAACGCCGGCAATTGGGGCAGAACAGCAGGTGATGGCGCATCAGCAAGCGTTGGCGAAAGCTCAGTTGGCCATCGAGATAATCGCTGGAGCGCGCCACTTGTTCCTTACAGGTCAGCATTGGCCGGTTTCCTCAAAATGCTCCACCGTGGCGAACACCTTCAACCGCGCCCGGTGCAACAGTACCCGGACATTGGACAGGGTGATCCCCAGAAGATTACAGATTTCCTCGAGCTCCAATCCCTCGCGCTCGCGCAGCGTCAGCACGCTGCCTTGTAGCTCGGAAAGACTGAGCAGGGTGTGCTCCAGGCAATCGCGCAGCTCGGCCTGGGTCAACAACGCTTCGGGAGTGTCTTCGTGCCAGGCGAAGGGCGCCACCAGCCAGTGGCCGTCGCTGGAGGAAAACCGCTCGTCGCCCACCGTACCGTGGGGCGCGGGCAGGTCATCGAGCAGGACTTCGCGGCGATGTTGCTTGTAGCGGCCCTTGGCCGCGTTGGCGGTGATGGTCAGCAGCCAGGTCTTGAGGCTGGAACGCCCCTGGAAGCCCGACAGGTTGCGCACCACCGAAAGCCAGGCGTCCTGCACCACCTCGTCGGCGTGCCGATTGCCGACGATGGCGTAGGCTACCGCGCGCATGGCGCTCTGGTAGGTACCGACCAGTTCCTTGAAAGCCTTCTGTTCGCCCGCCAGAAGGCGCTTGAGCAGTTGCGTGTCATCAACAGCAGCCATTCGTGCCTCGTTCAATCATGCGGGGTTGCCCGGGTGTGACGCCTCGCAGGCGCCTCGCGCCACACCCGGCCCGCGCCGATCAACGCTTGCGCAGGAGCACGCTGCCGATGGAATAGCCCGCGCCGAAGGAGCTGAGCACCGCCAGGGCACCACTGGCCAGGTCGTCCTGGTACTTGTGGAAAGCGATCACCGAACCCGCCGAACTGGTGTTGGCATAGGTATCGAGGATCACCGGCGCCTCTTCCAGCGTAGCCTCGCGGCCCAGGAGTTTCTTGACGATCAGGTGGTTCATGCTGAGGTTGGCCTGGTGCAGCCAGAAGCGCTTCACGTCGCTGACGTTGAGCTGGTTTTCCTCCAGGTGGACGGCGATCAGCTCGGCCACCATCGGGCAGACGTCACGGAATACCTTGCGGCCTTCCTGGACGAACAGCTTGTCCCGGGCCCCGATGCCTTCCTCGGCTGCGCGGTTGAGGAAACCGAAGTTGTTGCGGATGTTGTTGGAGAACTGGGTCAGCAGCTTGGTGCTGACGATCTCGAACTGGTGGGCCGAAGTGGCCTGGTCGGCCCGCTCGATGACCACCGCGGTGGCAGCGTCACCGAAGATGAAATGGCTGTCGCGGTCGCGGAAGTTCAGGTGCCCGGTGCAGACTTCCGGGTTGACCATCAGGATCGCCCGGGCCTGGCCCAGCTGCACGCTGTTGCAGGCGGCCTGGATGCCGAAGGTGGCCGAGGAACAGGCGACGTTCATGTCGAAACCAAAGCCCTGGATACCCAGCGCGGCCTGGACTTCGATGGCAATGGCCGGGTAGGCGCGCTGCAGGTTGGAACACGCGACGATCACCCCGTCGATGTCGGCGGCAGTGCGGCCGGCCCGTTGCAGGGCTTGCTCGGCGGCGGCCACGGCCATCTGGCAGAGCACCGACCATTCGTCGTTGGAGCGTTCCGGCAGGCGTGGAGTCATGCGTTGTGGATCGAGGATGCCGTCCTTGTCCATGACGAAGCGGCTCTTGATGCCCGAGGCTTTCTCGATGAAGGCGGCGTTGGATTCGGTCAGGGCCTGCACTTCGCCACGCTCGATGGCGGCGGCGTTGTCGCTGTTGAACTGGTGGACGTAGGTGTTGAAGGACTCCACCAGCTCTTCGTTGGAAATGCTGTTGGCCGGGGTAAACAGGCCGGTGCCGCTGATGACGACGTTATGCACGGTCGTTCCTCTAGTGTGTATGAGGCAGAAGGTATTGGCACTCTCGTGCCAAACCGTAAAGGGAGCGCCCCGCTGCTCAGGCTGTGCTGGGGCGCGTTCCAGGCATCGCTTTATTCCGCTTCGCCCGGGCCGCCTGGGTTACAGGCAACCGGGGCCGGCATTTATGACGGCGAAGTTTGCCATAACCTCTGGCGTTTCGCCGCAATTGCAAGATCGACGGAGCCCGGCTCCGGGGAGCCGGGACTGCATGGATCAGGCCTCCACCTGGCTCCACTGCTTGTTCAGGCGCTTGTCGGAGATCGGCACCTTGGTCCCCAGTTGCTGGGCGAACAGCGATACCCGGTACTCCTCCAGCCACCAGCGGTACAGCTCCAGCTGCGGGTCACGCTTGCCTTCCTGGGCGTGCTTCTGGGCCCGGGCCTGGTATTGGGTCCAGAGCCCGGCGAGCTCGGTGCTCCACACCCGGTCCTTCTGCACCTGGCTGCCCAGCTTGTCGAACCGCAGCTCCACCGCCTTGAGGTAACGCGGCAGTTCCTTGAACCACAGGGCCGGGGTTTCACGAACGAAGCCCGGGTACACCAGGTTGCCGAGCTGGGCCTTGATGTCGTTGAGGGCCACCGCCTGGGCCAGGTCGATCTTGCCCTTGAAGCGCTTCTGCAGGCCGTGCCAGAGCTTGAGGATCTCCAGGGCCAGGCGCGCCAGGCGCTCGGCATGTTCGGTCCAGGCGCCGCGCTTGCGTTCGGCCAGGGAGGCCAGGCCCGCGCCATCCCGGGGCAGGCTGGCCTCGCCGTCGAGGATGCAGCTGTCGAGGCTGGCCAGGAGGATATCCTCCACCAGGGCCTCGATTCGCCCCAGCTCGCGGTACAACAGGCCCAGCTCGGTGAGCCCCGGCAGCTTGCCGCGCAAGAACTTGGCCGGCTCGGCCAACTGCTGCAACAGCAAGCGCTGCAAGGCCCGGCGATGCTGGAACTCGGCCTCGGCGGCGGTGGAGAAGCGCCCTTCCTTGACCGTCCCGGCTTCTTCCACCAGGGCCGGATAGACCGTCATCGACAACCCGGCGATCTTCTGCTGGGTCTTCTGCGCCACCGCGGCGAACACCTTGGCTTCCACCGGCTGCTGGCTCTTGGCGGTCTGCGGCACCGCCAGGGCCGCCTGGCTGGCCTCGGCGAAGCGCGCGGTGAGCTCGGCCAGGTCCCGGCCTTCGCCGAGGAACTTGCCCTGGGCATCGACGATTTCCAGGTTCATCCGCAAGTGGCTTTCCACCTGCTGCGCGGATTCGCTCCAGGCTTCGTCGCTGACCCGCGCGCCGGTCATGCGCAGCAACTCGCGCCCCAGGGCCTGGGGCAGCGAACCGTCGGCAAAGTCCATGCGCTGCAAGGCCGCCTTGACGAAGTCCGGCACCGGCACGAAGTTCTTGCGCAGGGCCTTGGGCAGGTTGCGTACCAGGGCGATGCACTTGGCCTCGATCAGGCCCGGCACCAGCCATTCCAGGCGCTCGGCAGGCAGCGCCGGCAGCAGCGGCGCCGGCACCCGCAGGGTCACGCCGTCGCGGGGATGGTTGGGCTCGAAGTGATAACTCAGGGCCAGTTCCAAATCGCCGATGTGCAGGGTGTCCGGGTACTGCCTGGCGGTGACTTCGCTGGCCTCGCGGGCCAGCACGTCTTCCTCGCGCATGATCAGCAGTTGCGGGTCCCTCTGGCTGTTGACCCGGTACCAGCTGTCGAAGGTGGCGGTCTGGTGAATTTCCGCCGGCAGCCGCGCATCGTAGAAGGCGAACAGGGTTTCCTCGTCCGCCAGGATGTCCCGGCGCCGGGCCTTGGCTTCCAGGGCGTCGAGCTGCTCCAGCAGGCGGGTATTGGCCGCCAGGCACTTGGCCTTGGACTGGATCTCGCCCCGTACCAGGGCCTCGCGGATGAACAGCTCGCGAGATACCACCGGGTCCACCGGGCCGTAGTGCACGGGCCGGCGGCCGACGACGATCAGGCCGAACAGGGTGATCTGCTCGTAGGCCACCACTTGGCCGCGCTTCTTTTCCCAATGGGGTTCGAAGTGGTTCTTCTTCACCAGGTGGCCGGCCAGGGGTTCGATCCAGTCCGGCTCGATCTTGGCCACCATGCGCGCATAGAGCTTGGTGGTCTCCACCAGCTCGGCGGTCATCAGCCACTGCGGGCGTTTCTTGCCCAGGCCCGAGGACGGGTGGATCCAGAAACGCCGCTGGCGGGCGCCCAGGTAGTCGCCATCCTCGGTCTTCTGGCCGATCTGGCTCAGCAGGCCCACCAACACCGCCTTGTGCAGTTTCGGGTAGTCCGCCGGTTCCTTGTTCAGGCTCAGCTGCAGGTCACGGCAGATCAGGCTCAACTGGCGATGGGCGTCGCGCCACTCGCGCAGGCGCAGGTAGTTGAGGAAATTCTTGCGACACCAGTTGCGCAACGGGCTGGCCGTCAGGGCCTGGCGCTGTTCTTCGAAACCACGCCACAGGTTGACCAGTGCGGCGAAGTCCGAGTCGGCGTCCTTCCACTGGGCATGGGCCTGGTCCGCCGCCTGCTGGCGCTCCGGTGGGCGTTCGCGCGGATCCTGGATCGACATCGCACTGGCGACGATCAGCACTTCCTGGAGACTGCCCAGGCGCGCCGCCTCCAGCAGCATGCGGCCCATGCGCGGGTCCACCGGCAAACGCGCCAGCTGCCGGCCCAGGGGCGTCAGCTGGCTGTTGCGATCCACCGCCGAGAGTTCTTGCAGCAGGTTGAAGCCGTCGCTGATGGCCTTGCCGTCCGGCGGCTCGATGAAGGGGAAGGCGGTGATTTCACCCAGGCGCAGGTGGAGCATCTGCAGGATCACCGCCGCCAGGTTGGTCCGCAGGATTTCCGGATCGGTGAACTCCGGCCGGGCGAGGAAATCCTCCTCGCTGTACAGGCGCACGCAGATCCCCGGTTCGACCCGCCCGCAACGGCCCTTGCGCTGATTGGCGCTGGCCTGGGAAATGGCCTCGATGGGCAGGCGCTGGACCTTGGCCCGGTAGCTGTAGCGGCTGATGCGCGCGGTACCGCTGTCGATCACGTAGCGAATGCCCGGCACCGTCAGCGAGGTCTCGGCGACGTTGGTCGCCAGCACCACCCGCCGTCCCGGGTGGGACTGGAAGATGCGCTGCTGTTCGGCCGGCGACAGCCGCGCATACAAGGGCAGGATCTCGGTGTGCTTGAGCTGGGCCTTGCGCAGCATTTCCGCGGCATCGCGGATTTCCCGCTCGCCCGGCAGGAACACCAGCACGTCGCCGGGGCTGCGGCGCTCGCTGCGTTCATGGGCGGCGATCTCGTCGAGGGTGGCGAGGATCGCCTGGTCCACCGTCAGGTCGTCCTCGACGCGGTTGCCCTCCTCGTCCTGCTCCAGGGTCAGGGGCCGATACCAGGTTTCCACCGGGAAGGTACGACCGGAGACCTCGACGATCGGCGCATCGTCGAAGTGCCTGGAGAAGCGCTCCAGGTCGATGGTGGCCGAGGTGATGATCACCTTGAGGTCCGGGCGCCGTGGCAACAGGGTCTTGAGGTAGCCGAGGAGGAAGTCGATGTTCAGGCTGCGCTCATGAGCCTCGTCGACGATGATGGTGTCGTAGCGCTCGAGGAAGCGGTCGTTCTGGGTTTCCGCCAGCAGGATGCCGTCGGTCATCAGTTTGATCAGGGTGCTGGCATCGCTCTGATCCTCGAAGCGCACCTGGTAGCCCACCAGCGAACCCAGGGGCGTGGCCAATTCTTCGGCGACCCGGCTGGCGACGCTGCGGGCGGCGATCCGCCGGGGCTGGGTATGGCCGATCAGGCCGTGCTGGCCGCGACCGATTTCCAGGCAGATCTTCGGCAACTGGGTGGTTTTCCCCGAGCCGGTCTCACCAGCGATGATCAGCACCTGATGCTTGAGCAGCGCGTCCTTGATTTCGTCGCGCTTGGCGGCGATCGGCAGGCTGTCGTCATAGCGGATAGCGGGCACGCTGTCGCGCCGCGCCGTCACCAGGTTGCACGACGCCTGCATCCGCTCCAGCCACTGGGCGAGCTTGGCCTCGTCGGGCTTCTTGCGCAGTTCGAGCAGCTGCCGACGCAACCGGTGGCGGTCGGCGAGCATGGCTTGATCGAGGTTTTTCAGTAGTTGGTCGATAGCAGGCGATTGGTCGGTCATGGGAAAGCAGCGACTGGCTTCAAGCGAAAAGCCGCAAGGTTAACGCAGCTTGGCGCTTTTAGCTTGCAGCTTGTGACGGCCTTTCGCCGCGTTATTCCTCGTCGCGCCCCTTGCGCCGATACGGGAAGACATCGATCACCTTGCCGGCGAGGATCGCCTCCTGCAGTCCCTTCCAGTAATCGGCGTTGTACAGCTCGCCGTGCAACTGGTCGAACAGACGGCGCTGGCCGATATCGGCGAACAGGAACGGCGGGAACTCCTCGGGGAACACATCGTGGGGGCCGATGGAGTACCAGGGCTCGGACGCCATCTCGTCCTCTGGGGTGCGCGGTGCCGGGATATGGCGGAAATTGACCTCGGTGAGGTAGCTGATTTCATCGTAGTCGTAGAACACCACCCGGCCGTGGCGGGTGACCCCGAAGTTCTTCAGCAGCATGTCGCCAGGGAAGATATTGGCCGCCGCCAGTTGCTTGATGGCCAGGCCGTAGTCTTCCAGGGCCTCGCGCACCTGGGCCTCGTTGGCGTGCTCCAGGTAGAGGTTGAGCGGGGTCATGCGCCGTTCGGTCCAGCAGTGGCGGATCAGCACCGTATCGCCCTCCACCACCACGGTGGACGGCGCCACCTCCAGCAGCTCCTCGAGGCAGGCCGGATCGAACTTGGACAGGGGGAAGCGGAAGTCGGCGAACTCCTGGGTATCGGCCATGCGCCCTACCCGGTCGACGCTCTTCACCAACCGGTACTTCTCGATCACCGTGGCCCGGTCGACGTTCTTGGACGGCGAGAAGCGGTCCTTGATGATCTTGAACACGGTGTTGAAGCCCGGCAGGGTGAACACGCTCATGACCATGCCGCGGACCCCGGGCGCCATGATGAAACGATCGTCGGTATTGGCCAGGTGGTTGATCAGCGCCCGATAGAACTCCGACTTGCCGTGCTTGTAGAAACCGATGGAGGTGTACAGCTCGGCGATGTGCTTGCCCGGCAGGATGCGCTTGAGAAAGCCGATGAACTCCACCGGCACCGATACATCCACCATGAAGTAGGAACGGGTGAAGGAAAAGATGATCGAGACCTCGGCCTCGTCGGTGATCAGCGCGTCGACCTGGATGCCCCGGCCTTCGCGGTGCAGCAGCGGGATCACCAGCGGCCACTGCTCCTCGTGGGTATAGATGCGCCCCACCAGGTAGGCGCCCTTGTTGCGGTAGAGCACCGAGGAAAACAGCTCCACGGTCAGTTCCGGGTCCTTGCACACCCAATCCGGCAGGTTCTCGCGCAGCTGCGCCTCCAGGCGCCGCATATCCCCGGACAGGTCGGCGTAGTCCACGCTGAAGCGATAGTCGGTCAATATCTGCCCGAGCATGCTCGACAGCTCTCCCCGAGGCATGTAGCTGCGGGTCTGGGCGGCCCGGGCGCGGCGCAGGCTGGGCCGGGTGGTATGGATGAACATGCAGCCGTCGCTGATCAGGTCATGGCTGAACAGCCCGCAGAAGATCGAGTTGTACCAGGTCTCGGAGAGTTCATCGTCCAGGCGCAGGTCGATCATGCCGATGCAGGCGCTCTTGGCCAGCGGCCATTGGCTGACGTCCATCAGCACCTCGTCGCTGAAGGCCTGGTGCAGCCGCGCCACGGTTTCCCCGACCTTCTCCTCGTAGAGGTTGATCCGCGCGGTGGAGGCCCTCTGCGCTTCCTGCCATTGCGCTTGTTCGAAGCGGTGCCGGGCGCCATCGGCAATCCGGCGGAAGTTGTCGCGGTAGTCGTCGAAGCCACTCAAGATGATTCGAGCGATGTCGGCGGCGGGCCATGACTGCGGCATAGGAAGACCTCTACGGGAATTTGGATTGCCTGAGCTTAGCCACTGCAATGGCCCGAGGAGAAGCGCATTTTTGTGACCCGACGGTCGCCTCGCCCTGTATCGGTCGCCAGAGATCGGCCCCGGGAAAATCCGCCACGACCATCGAACGCAACAATCGGAGTGCAGGCTTGGCCCGTGCGCCAATAAGGTTTGCCATGCCCACCCGCGCTGGGCAAGATTCCCGCCCTGCCACCCAAGGAACCTTCCGTGAGACCTGTCGATCTGTTGCGCCTGTTGTCGCTAGCCGCCATCTGGGGCGCGAGCTTTCTGTTCATGCGCATCATCGCCCCGGTCCTGGGCAGCGTGCCCACCGCCTTCTTTCGGGTGTCGATCGCCGCCGCCGGCTTGCTGGCCATGCTGGCGCTGATGCGGGTCGGCTGGAACTTCCACGGCAAGTTCAAGACCGTCCTGCTGCTGGGCGTGATCAACTCGGGGCTGCCCGCCACCCTGTACTCGGTGGCGGCCCTGGTGCTGCCTGCCGGCTACTCGGCGATCTTCAACGCCACCACGCCGCTGATGGGGGTGCTGATCGGCGGCCTGTTCTTCCATGAGCGCCTGACCCCGGCCAAGCTCGCCGGCGTGTTCCTGGGGCTGCTCGGGGTCGGCATCCTGAGCCGCGCCGGGCCGGTGGCCTTCGATCATGAACTGCTGCTCGGCGCCCTGTCCTGCCTGCTGGCCACCACCTGCTATGGCTTCGCCGGCTTCCTCGCGCGGCGCTGGCTGGACCAGGCCGGGGGCCTGGACAGCCGCCTCTCGGCCCTGGGCAGCATGCTCGGCGCCACGCTGTTCCTGTTGCCGCTGTTCGCCTACAGCGCCCTGAGCCAGCCACCGGCCAGCTGGGGTGGCGTGAGCGTCTGGCTGTCGTTGCTGGGCCTGGGCCTGGGTTGCACCGCCTTCGCCTATGTCCTGTACTTCCGCCTGCTGAGCTCCATCGGCCCGGTGCGCTCCATGACCGTGACCTTCATGATCCCGCCGTTCGGCGTGCTCTGGGGTGCCCTGTTGCTGGACGAGCCGCTGTCCATGGGCCACCTGTATGGCGGGGTGCTGATCGCCGCGGCCTTGTGGCTGGTCCTCAGGCCAGCGGCGAAGACCGCGGCCTGAGACCGCCGGGCATCCGGCTTCAAAGAGCGGCGCTGCTGGGCTCTCCGTCCACCAAACGGCGGATACCCAATGGGTTGGCATCCTGCAAAGCCCTGGGCAAGAGCGCATCGGGGTAGTTCTGGAAGCACACCGGGCGCAGGAAGCGCTCGATGGCCAGGGTGCCCACCGACGTTCCCCGTGGGTCCGAGGTTGCCGGATAGGGGCCGCCGTGGACCATGGCCTCGCAAACCTCGACACCGGTGGGATACCCGTTGATCAGCAGACGGCCGACCTTCTCCTGCAGGCTGTCGCTCAGCCAACGCTGCGCCAGCAGCTCCTGCTCCTGGCCGATCAGGGTCGCGGTCAACTGTCCACGCAAGCCCTGCAGGGCCATGGCCAGCTCGGCCATATCGGCCACTTCGATGATGATGCTGGCCGGCCCGAAGACCTCTTCCTGCAACAAGCCATCGCCCTCCAGCAGCAGGCTCGCATCGGCCTGGAACAACTGCGGGCAAGCCTGGCCGCCCTGTTGCGCCTGGCCCGCCAGCCGCCGAACCCGCGGGTGCCGAGACAGGGCCTGCACGCCCCGGCAATAGCTGGCCAGGGTGCCACTATTGAGCATGGTCTGCGGCGGCTGCTGGTTCATCTGCGCGACCAACTGTTCAAGGAACGAGCTGAAGGCCGTTGAGCGCAGGCCAATGATCAATCCCGGATTGGTACAGAACTGGCCACAGCCTTGGGTCACCGAACCTGCCAGCTCAGCGGCGATCTGCGAGCCACGCGCCTGCAAGGCCTCGGGCAGCAGGATCACCGGGTTGATGCTGGACATCTCGGCGAACACCGGGATCGGCTGTGGTCGGTTCGCCGCCATCTGGCACAGGGCATTGCCGCCCTTGAGGGAACCGGTGAAGCCCACGGCCTGGATGGCCGGGTGCTTGACCAGCCACTCTCCGACCCCGGCGCCATAGACCATGTTGAACACTCCGTCGGGCATCTGGCAGCGCTGCGCCGCACGGATGATCGCATCGGCCACCCATTCGGCGGTCGCCATGTGCCCGCTATGGGCCTTGAACACCACCGGGCAACCGGCGGCCAGGGCTGCCGCGGTATCGCCACCGGCGGTGGAGAACGCCAGGGGAAAGTTGCTGGCGCCGAACACCGCTACCGGTCCCAGGCCAATGCGGTACTGGCGCAGGTCGGGCCGCGGCAGGGGTTGGCGCCGGGGCTGGCCACGATCGATCCGCGCCCCGAGATAGTCACCACGACGCAGGACCTTGGCGAATAACCGCAACTGGCCGCAGGTACGCCCCAGCTCGCCCTGTATACGCGCCGTGGGCAAGGCGGTCTCCCGGCATACCGTGGCGGTGAAGTCGGCACCCAGGCCTTCCAGCTCCGCGGCGATGGCGTCGAGGAACAGGGCCCGTTGTTCAGGGCCAAGATCGCGATATTCGGCGCAAGCGCCGGCTGCCGCCCGGGCCGCGGCATCCACCTCCGCCTCGGTGGCCTGGTAGAAGACGCCTGGCAGGGCTTGCCCGGTCTGGGCGTCGAGGCTTTGCAACTGGACATGGCCCCGGGCACTGCGGGTGCCACCGATGTAGTTGTATCCGGACGATGAAGTCATGGGTTCTCCCTGGCCGGCCGCCACGGCCGGCAATTGAAAGTCACAAGCCACGAACCTGGCCGGCCGCCACCGGACGCGGGCCTTCGCCGATGCCGTTCTCCAGCGGGGCGCCGAATGCCTCGAGGCTGATCTGGAAGCGGTCGCCGGGCCGGGTCCGGATGCCGTCGGCAAAGGACAAGGTGGCGGTGCCGAAGTAATGCACATGGACATCGCCAGGACGCAGGAACTGGGCGTACTTGAAATGGTGATATTCGAGGTTGGCCAGGCTGTGGCACATGTTGTCCTCGCCACTGAGGAACTCCTGTTCCCAGAGCACCTTGCCGTCACGCAGCACCCGGCTGGTTCCGGCCAAGTGGCCCGGCAATGCACCCACCCGCAACTCAGGACCATAGGCGCAATAGCGCAGCTTGGAATGGGCCAGGTACAGGTAGTTGCGCCGCTCCATCACATGGTCGGAGAACTCGTTGCCCAGGGCATAACCCAGGCGATAGGGCCGGCCATCGGCACCTATCACGTAGAGGCCGGTCAACTCCGGCTCCTCGCCCGCATCCTCGGCGAAGGGCGGCACCGGAAAGTCGCCGCCGGGCCGCACGACAATGCTGCCATCGCCCTTGTAGAACCATTCCGGCTGCGCTCCCACCTCCGTGGCCAGCGGCTTGCCCCCTTCCAGGCCCCACTTGAAGATGCGCATGGTGTCGGTGACACCGGCATCGCCCTGGGCCGGCTGCTGGTGCATCTTGTCCCGGGCGGCGGCACTGCCCAGGTGGGTCAGGCCAGTACCACTGACCAGGCAGTGGGCCGGGTCTGGATGGTCCAGCGGCGGCAGCAGGCGCCCCTGCTCCAGCAACCGGGGATAGTCGAGGCTGCTGGCGCTGCCACGGGCTTGGGCTTCTTGCAGCAGGCCGCGTTCATTGTCGATCGCCGCCAGGGCCAGCTCGCGAGTGCTGGCGGTATCGCGCAAAACGTGGACCCGGTCGCCTTCGACCCTACCGACCTGGCGCTGGCCGGCATCGTTCTCAAACTGAATCAGGCGCATGCCCGTCCTCCTGGATGTCATGGCGGCAGCCGTCCACGGACGGCTGCCGAGGCTTATTCGATGATGTTGAATTCGCCGAGATGGTCTTCGCAGATTTCCAGGCCCAGGCCCGGCTTGTGGTCGTCGAGCTGGATATAGCCTTGCACCGGCTGCGGCTCGCCCTTGAACACGTAATAGAACAGCTCGTTGCCGACCTCGACATCGAACACCGGGAAGAACTCGGCCATGGGCGAGGCGGTGCTGGACAGGGTCAAGTGATAGTTGTGCATCTGGCCGGCATGGGGGATGACCGGCACCGACCAGGCCTCGGCCAGGGCGTTGATCTTGCGCGCCGCGGTGATGCCACCGACGCGGTTGGTGTCGTACTGGATCACGTCGACGGCACGCCGCTCCAGCAATTCCTTGAAGCCGTAGGAGGTGAATTCGTGCTCGCCGCCGGAAATCGGCATGATGCCCATCTTCTTCAGCTCGACGTAGCCTTCCAGGTCATCGGCGATCACCGGTTCCTCCAGCCAGCGCGGCTCGAATTCGGCCAGCTTGGGCAACATGCGCCGGGCGTACTCCAGGGTCCAGCCCATATAGCACTCGAGCATGACGTCGACATCCGGCCCCGCCAGTTCCCGCAAGGCGCGCACTTGCTCGATGTTGCGGCGCATGCCTGCCGGCCCATCCTTGGGGCCGTAGCCGAAGCGCATCTTCAAGGCATTGAAGCCCTGGTCGAGGTAGCCCTGGGCCTCTTCCAGGAACAGATCGAGATCGTCGTTGGCGTAGAGCTTGGAGGCATAGGTCCAGATCCGCTCCTTGGTGCGTCCGCCCAGCAGCTTGAACACCGGCTTGCCCACGGCCTTGCCCATGATGTCCCAGATGGCGATGTCGATCGCCGAGATCGCCGCCATGCCGATGCCCTTGCGCCCCCAGGCATGGCTCTGGCGATACATTTTCTGCCAGATGTATTCGTTGTCGAAAGGGTCCTCGCCGATGGCCAGCGGTGCCAGGTAGGTATCGATGATCTGCTTGGCCACACGCGGCGCCAGGGCACAGTTGCCGATGCCCACCAGGCCGTTGTCGGTTTCCACTTCCACCACCAGCCAACCGTGGAAACGGAACGAGCCCATGGCGTCGCCGCGCTCGAACAGGATGTCCGAGGCGTTGGTGCAGAAGTGCGCCTTGGGGGGGACGACCTTGCCTTTCCATTCGAAGACACGGGTACGGATCGCTTTGATTTTCATGCGGGGGGGGGTCCTTGTCAGGGCTTGGGTAATGATCAGTCGAGCCGGGCCGGAGCCAGTGGCTCGGTGGAGCACTCGACGGGCCGGGCACTCAGGCGCGAGAGCAGGATGGCGCCGAGAATGCCCACCAGGGCCAGGGCGAACATTCCGGCACGGGGGTCGGCGAACTGGGCTTCGGTCAGGGTCTTGAGATTGGGAGCGACGAAACCGCCGAGGTTGCCGATCGAGTTGACCAGGGCAATCCCTCCCGCCGCCGCGGCGCCGCTGAGATAACCGGTGGGAATGGTCCAGAACAGCGGCTGCACGGCGACGAAGCCGGATGCGGCAAAGCAGAACGCCAGGACCACCGCGACCATGCTGCTGCCCAGGGCCGAAGCGGCGATCCCGATGGCGGCCATGCTCAGCATCAGCACCGCCAGGCGCCGATGCTGGCCACTGCGGTCGGCATGCCGGGTCACCAGGCGGGTGACCAGCAGCGCACAGATCCAGGGAATCGCGGTGATCAAGCCGACGCTCAAGCCCACATGGCCGTCCAGCAGACCGGCAATCCGGGTCGGCAGGTAGAACACCACTCCATAGACGCTCATCTGGATGGTGAAGTAGGCCAGGCAGAACTGCAGCACGCGCGGATTGCGCAGGGCGCTGAAGAATCCATGGGGACTGCTGTGCTGCTTACGCGCATCTTCTTCGGCCAGGGCGGCTTGCAGCGCCTGCTTCTGCGCCGCGTCCAGCCAGCGAGCATCGGCCGGGCGGTCGACCAGGTAGAAATAGGCCGCGACTCCCACTACCGATGCCATCAAGCCTTCGACCACGAACAGCCACTGCCAGTTGGTCAAGCCGAATATGCCGTGGAACTCCAGCAGCCAGCCCGACAGCGGGCTACCCAGCACCAGGGCCAGGGGCAGGCCGAAATAGAACCACCCCAGGGCCTGGCCACGGCTCTGGGCCGGAAACCAGTAAGTGAGGTAGAGGATGATGCCCGGGAAGAATCCGGCCTCGGCCACCCCTAGCAGGAAACGCAGCACATAGAAGGTCTGGGCGTCGTGGGCGAACATCATCGCCGCCGACACCAGGCCCCAGGTGACCATGATCCGACACAGCCAGACCCGGGCGCCGAGACGGTGCAGCATGAAATTGCTGGGCACCTCGAAGAAGGCATAACCGATGAAGAATATGCTCGCGCCGAACGCGAAGGCAGCATCGCCCAAGCCGGTATCCGCCTGCAGCGCGGCCTTGGCGAAACCGACATTGGAACGGTCGATGAAGGCCAGGATGTACATCAGGATCAGGAAGGGCAGCAAGCGCAGCCGACTTTTGGAGAGGGCGCTGGCAAGTACCAGGGCAGGGTCTGGACGAGTCATTTCGATGTTCCTTGAATGCCGGTCAGTGCCTTGCGCAAGGGACAAGGCGGCTTTTTGTAGTTGTGCGCCCCTTGAAGACAGCGGCTTGGCAACAGCTCAAGGGGTGAAGCGACTGTAGCCAGCCGGCCGAGCCCCGGCTAATCACTTATGGGCATCCGCTGATAACCCCAGGTAATCGCTAATCTGCATTTGTTAGCAGTTAGGGTTATCGGATAGCTTGGGATCGCCCCATCCACCGACCAAGAGCCGCCCATGACCAGGATTCCCGATGCCCATCTGATCCACAGCCGCCTGCGCCTGCGGCAACTGCGGCTGGTGCTCGCCTTGCAGGAGTTCGGCTCGCTGCGCCGTGCCGCCGAGCACATCGGCATGACCCAGCCCGCGGCAACCAAGATGCTCCACGAGGCCGAGACTCTGCTGGGCGTCGAGCTGTTCGAGCGGCTGCCACGGGGAATGCGCGCCACGCCGTTCGGCGAAACGGTGATCTATTACGCGCGAATGGTCTTCGCCGAGCTCAGCGGCATGCGTGAGGAACTGGTGTCCCTGGAGTCGGGCAACCTGGGTCGGGTCACGGTCGGGGCCATTCCGGCCCTGGCCTCGGGGCTGCTGACCCGGACCATCGCCACCCTCAAGCAAAGCCATCCACGGCTGTCCATGAGCATCCAGGTGGATACCAGCGACGTCCTGGTGCAAGCCTTGTTGCAGGAGCAGCTGGATGTCGTCCTGGGGCGGATTCCAGCCGGAGCGCGGGCCGAGGAACTGTCGTTCGACAGCCTTGGTGAAGAAGCCCTGTGCGTGATCGCCGGAGCCCGCAACCCCTTGGCCCTAGCCACGCAACTGGACTGGGCGCAATTGCAGGAGCAGACTTGGGTATTGCAGCAGCATCCCAGCCCCATGCGCTCGATCGTCAACCAGGTGTTCCACAACGCCCGGGTGGATATTCCCAGCAGCATCGTCGAGACCACCTCGATCATGACCCTGCTGTCCCTGGTCCAGCAGACAGACATGATCGGCGTCACCCCGGTCTCGGTGGTCGAGGACTATCCCGGCCGGCACCTGCTGGCCGTCCTGCCGATCCAGTTCGAAGCGCGCCTGCCGCCCTTTGGCTTGATCACCCGGCGCCAGCGGATCCAGTCGTCGGCGATGCAGGCCTTCATGGATGCCGTACGCCAGGAGCAGGCCCCCCTGCGCAACTGAAGGGTGGCGTGGCGAAGGAGCAAGCTCCCTCGCCACTGCCTGCGACCGGGCATTGCACCCGGCCGGTGTACCTCGATCAGGCGCTCTTGCGGAACACGAACACCAGCCCGACGATGATCAGGCCCATGCCGAACAGGCTCAGCAGCGCCAGGCGATTACCGAAGATCAGGTAGTCCATCAGCGCCGTCACCGCCGGCACCAGGTAGAACAGGCTGGTGACATTCACCAGGTTGCCCTGGGCGATCAGGCGGTACAGCAGCAAGGTGGCCAGCACCGATACCACCAGCCCCATCCACAGCACCGGGATCAGGAAACCTGCGTCGTATTCGAAGTGGAACGGCTGGAACGGCACGAACAACGCACACAACAACAGCCCGGCCAGGTATTGCACCGGCAGGGTGCCCAGGGGGTTGTCGGTGATGCGTTTCTGCATGATCGAGCCGGCGGTCATGCTCACCAGGGCCAGCAGGCCGCAGAGCATGCCGGAGATCGAGATGCCTGCCAGGCCGATGCCCTGGTACACCACCATGATCAGGCCGGCGAGCCCCAGGCCCAGGCCGAACAGGCGGCTCCAGGAACGCTGGCGCTCCATCAGCACCACGGTAAGGATCGGTTGCACCCCCATGATGGTGGCCATCACCCCGGGGGTGACCTTCAGGTCCAGGGCCAGGATGTAGAAGATCTGGTAGGCGCCCAGCAGCACCAGGCCCGTGGCCACGGCGAACCCCATGGCCCGGCGCCCCCTGGGCCAGCGCAGCTTGAGCACGGGCACCAGCAGCACCAGGCCGGCCAGGGCGATGACGAAGCGCACCAGTAGGAAGGCGAAGGGCGAGGCATGGGCCAGCCCCCATTTGGAGAAGATCGCGCCGCTGCTCCAGAGCAGGACGAACAGACTCGTGGAAGCCGCCGCATAAGCGGATTTTTTTGATATGAGCAACATGAAACCACCTGTAGTCAGGCAAGAAGCCAATTCAGCCAGGGCTGAAGTTCAGTAGTGTTTTTTCAGGCGGGCAGGAGAAACAGCAGCGGTTGCTGATCAGCCCGAGAAGCCAACGCCCGGCGGTGATACGACTGCGTACACCGGCGTGCTACTGACAGGTGGGGGGTTCTGACCGATCTGCACAGGCTGCTGATTCCCGCACGGCACGACGCCAGCGTTGACCGCTGAAACCACTACCGCGTTGATGAGGGATAAGGCCATGTGCCGAGGGTTCTCGAAGGAAGAAAAGAATGAGTCGCTTGACTCATCGAGCGCCGAATATAACCAGCGCCCGATATTCATTGCAAGATTTATCCGAACAGCCATTTCCACAGGATGACCAGCACCACCACCGCCAGGACCGGGCGCAGGATGCGGTACAGCTTGGGATTGCGACGCTTCCACTGCTTGACCACGCCGCTGAAGCTGTCGCTGAAACGCTTGCTCCAGGCATAGGCCTGGTTGATGCCGCCAACCCGCTCGTCGTCGAGGTTCTGCGGTGCGGTGGCCCGCCCCAGCTGGGCACTGACCCAACGGTTGACGCGAGTCATCAGGCCGCTGCTCAACGGACGCTCGATGTCGCAGAACAGGATCACCCGGGTGGTCTCGGTTTCGTTCTTCACCCAATGCACGTAGGTCTCGTCGAACATCACGTCCTCACCGTCGCGCCAGGCGTATTCCTCGCCGTCGACGAAGATCCGGCAAGCGTCGGAGTTGGGCGTCGACAGGCCCAGGTGATAGCGCAGCGAGCCGGCGAAGGGGTCGCGGTGCGGGTTCAGGTGGCTGCCGCCGGGCAACAGCGCGAACATCGCGCCCTTGACGTTGGGAATGGCGCTCACCAGCTCGACGGTCTTGGGGCACAGGGCCGCGGCCGAGGGCAGCGGCTTGTCGTACCACTTGAGGTAGAAGCGCTTCCAGCCCTTCTTGAAGAAGGAGCCGAAACCGGCGTCGTTGTTCTTCTCGGCGGCGCGGATGTAACCCTCGTCGAACAGGTGCATGGCCTCGTCGCGAATGGTTTCCCAGTTGTCGCGCAGCACATCCAGCTCGGGGAACTTGCTGCGGTCCAGGTACGGCTTGGAGGGCACGCCGGAGAACAGGTACATCAGCGTGTTGTAGAGGGCGAACAGCGCCGAATGGTTGACGAACTGGCGCAGTACCGGCAGGCGCGCCTTACCGCGCAGATGCACGAAAAGGATGCTGCCGATGAACAGCGACAACACCGCGAACTTGGCGGCAAAGGAAAAGCTCATGCAACAACTCCTTGGAAATAGGCACCGGTGGGGGAGCGATCACCCGACCTGGCAGCCGGTCATGATAAACACTCCTGACCCCCGGAAAAACCCGCACGACCGAACATTCAGCGTTAACGGTCGTGCAACAACGGCGTTAAGTAGCATAAGCCGCACAAGCAGCGACTGATATGGATCAGCCATCGGTCCATGGGCCGACGGCCAGCCGTGTTACTGCTGGGTCTCCTGCTCGGTGAACAGGTCGCTGAACAGCATGCTCGACAGGTAGCGCTCGCCGGAGTCCGGCAGGATCACCACGATGGTCTTGCCTTGCATTTCCGGGGTTTCCGCCAGGCGCACCGCCACCGCCATCGCCGCGCCGCAGGAAATCCCGCAGAGGATGCCCTCCTCCTGCATCAGGCGCAGGGCCATGGCCTTGGACTCCTCGTCGGTCACCAGCTCCACCCGGTCGACCATTTCGAGGTCCAGGTTCTTGGGCACGAAACCGGCACCAATGCCCTGGATCTTGTGCGGGCTGGGCTTGATCTCCTGCCCGGCGAGCTTCTGGCTGATCACCGGCGAAGTGGCCGGCTCCACCGCTACCGCGAGGATCGGCTTGCCCTGGGTCTTCTTGATGTAGCGCGACACGCCGCTGATGGTGCCGCCAGTGCCGACGCCGGCCACCAGTACATCGACCGCGCCATCGGTGTCGTTCCAGATCTCGGGGCCGGTGGTCTTTTCGTGGATCGCCGGGTTGGCCGGGTTGTCGAACTGCTGCGGCATGAAGTACTTGCCCGGGTCGCTGGCGACGATTTCCGCCGCCTTGTCGATCGCGCCCTTCATGCCCTTGGCCGGCTCGGTGAGCACCAGTTCTGCCCCCAGGGCCTTGAGCACCTTGCGTCGCTCGATGCTCATGGAGGCCGGCATGGTCAGCATCAGCTTGTAGCCACGGGCCGCGGCGACGAAAGCCAGGCCGATCCCGGTGTTGCCCGAGGTGGGCTCGACGATGGTCATGCCCGGCTTGAGCCGGCCCGTGCTTTCGGCGTCCCAGATCATGTTGGCGCCGATGCGGCATTTCACCGAGTAGCCCGGGTTACGCCCTTCGATCTTGGCCAGGATGGTCACCCCGCGCGGGGCGATGCGGTTGATCTGCACCAAGGGCGTGTTACCGATGGAATGGGCATTGTCAGCAAAAATTCGGCTCATGGCTGGGTCCTTATGCAGCAGTGAAGAAGTCCTCAAGGTTATGCCTGGCATCCTTGAGCGTCCAGTCGCGCCGAACGACCTGGAGCCAGGGCAGTCAATGCCTTTATAGGACTGGAGGCTGTCCCCATGAAACGTCGCTATCGTTGGCCCCTGTGGACTCTGGCGGGCCTGGTCGTGCTGCTGGCCGGCCTGCATATCGCCCTGCCCTACCTGGTGCGTGACTACCTCAACGACAAGCTCGCGGACATGGGCGACTACCGTGGCCAGGTCAGCGATGTCGACCTGGCCTTGTGGCGCGGTGCCTACCGCATCAACGGCCTGGAGATCGTCAAGGTCAGCGGCAAGGTGCCGGTGCCTTTCGTCAAGGCACCGTTGATCGACCTGGCGGTGAGCTGGCATGCGCTGCGGTACGACCATGCGGTGGTGGCGCGGGTGCAGTTCGTCCAGCCCCAGGTGAACTTCGTCGATGGCGGCGCCGACCGCCAGGCCTCGCAGACCGGTGAAGGCACTGATTGGCGGGCGCAACTGGGCAAGCTCTTGCCCATCACCCTGGATGAAGTGCGGATCGACGACGGCACCCTCCACTTTCGCAACTTCGGCTCCAATCCACCGGTGAACCTGGGCGCGACCCAGGTCAATGCCAGCTTCTACAACCTGACCAACGTGGTCGACACCCAGGGCAAGCGCGACGCTCGCTTCGAGGGCAAGGCCCTGCTACTGGGCCAGGCCCCCCTGGAAACCAACGCCACCTTCGATCCCCTGAGCGACTTCGAGGCGTTCGAGTTCCGCCTGCGGGCCCGGGATATCGAGCTCAGGCGTTTCAACGACTTCGCCTCGGCCTACGGCAAGTTCGACTTCAAGGCCGGGCACGGCGACCTGGTGATCGAGGCCCAGGCCGAGAAGGGCCAACTGCACGGCTACATCAAGCCGCTGCTGCGGGACGTGGAAGTCTTCGACTGGCAACAGGACGTCGAGAACCGCGACAAGAATATCTTCCGCTCGGTCTGGGAAGCCCTGGTGGGCGCCGGGGAAACCCTGCTGAAGAACCAGCGCAAGAACCAGTTCGCCACCCGGGTCGAGCTCAGCGGCAACGTGCACCAGCAGGATGTCAGCGCATTCCAGGCGTTTTTACAGATTTTGCGCAACGGTTTCGTCCAGGCCTTCAATGCCCGCTATGAACAACCCAAGCCGTCGACTGACTGAGTCACCCCGTGACGCTCCATTCAGAGACTGAATGGGGCGTCTGCGTTCACAGTCAAGCGAGCGCCGCGTTATAGTCGCGCCATTCGTGTCCATTCAAGCGACCTGCCCCGGGCAGCTCGTCGTCACCGTTCGAGGAATTGCAGATGAAGTTCGAAGGCACCAGCGCATACGTTGCCACCGATGACCTGAAGCTGGCGGTCAACGCCGCCATCACCCTGGAGCGTCCGCTGCTGGTCAAGGGCGAACCCGGTACCGGCAAGACCATGCTCGCCGAGCAACTGGCCGAATCCTTCGGTGCCAAGCTGATCACCTGGCACATCAAGTCCACCACCAAGGCCCACCAAGGGCTCTACGAGTACGACGCGGTGAGCCGCCTGCGCGATTCGCAACTGGGCGTGGACAAGGTCCACGACATCCGCAACTACCTGAAGAAGGGCAAGCTCTGGGAAGCCTTCGAGTCCGAGGAGCGGGTGATCCTGCTGATCGACGAGATCGACAAGGCCGACATCGAGTTCCCCAACGACCTGCTGCAAGAACTCGACAAGATGGAGTTCTACGTCTACGAGATCGACCAGACCATCAAGGCCAAGCAGCGGCCGATCATCATCATTACCTCCAACAACGAGAAGGAACTGCCGGACGCCTTCCTGCGCCGCTGCTTCTTCCACTACATCGCCTTCCCTGACCGCACGACCCTGCAGAAGATCGTCGACGTGCACTACCCGGACATCAAGAAGGACCTGGTCAGCGAGGCGCTGGATGTGTTCTTCGACGTGCGCAAGGTGCCGGGCCTGAAGAAGAAGCCCTCGACCTCGGAACTGGTGGACTGGCTCAAGCTGCTGATGGCCGACAACATCGGCGAGGCGGTGCTGCGCGAACGCGATCCGACCAAGGCCATCCCACCGCTGGCCGGCGCCCTGGTGAAGAACGAGCAGGATGTACAGCTCCTCGAACGCCTGGCCTTCATGAGCCGACGCGGCGGTCGTTAGGCTCTGCCCAGAAGCTGCCTGCGCGTCGATCATGCTGCGTTAGAAACCGGTTCGGAATGCTCATTTAGCTCGCTAAACTCCGCCTCCTCACCTGTTTCTGCCTTGCCTGATCGCCGCTCGGCGAGCTTTTGAACAGATCCCTAGATCATTAGAGAGCGATAACCATGCTGCTCAACCTGTTCAATGAAATGCGCGCCGCCAAGGTACCGGTGTCGGTGCGCGAGCTGCTGGACCTGATCAACGCGCTCAAGCAGCGCGTGACCTTCGCCGACATGGACGAGTTCTACTATCTCGCCCGGGCGCTGCTGGTGAAGGACGAGCGCCACTTCGATAAGTTCGACCGGGCCTTTGGCGCCTACTTCAACGGCCTGGAGAAGCTCGACGACCACCTGCAGGCACTGATCCCCGAGGACTGGCTGCGCAAGGAGTTCGAGCGCTCGCTCAGCGATGAGGAACGGGCGCAGATCCAGTCCCTGGGCGGCCTGGACAAGCTGATCGAGGAGTTCAAGAAGCGCCTGGAAGAGCAGAAGGAACGCCACGCCGGCGGCAACAAGTGGATCGGCACCGGCGGCACCAGCCCCTTCGGCTCCGGCGGCTTCAACCCCGAAGGCATCCGCATCGGCGATGCCGGCAAGCGCCAGGGCAAGGCGGTCAAGGTCTGGGACCAGCGCGAATACAAGAACCTCGACGACTCGGTGGAACTGGGCACCCGCAACATCAAGGTGGCCCTGCGCCGGCTGCGCAAGTTCGCCCGCCAGGGCGCGGCCGAGGAGCTGGATATCGACGGCACCATCGACCACACCGCCCGGGATGCCGGCCTGCTGAACATCCAGATGCGTCCGGAACGGCGCAACAGCGTCAAGCTGCTGTTGCTGTTCGACATCGGCGGCTCCATGGATGCCCACGTGAAGATCTGCGAGGAACTGTTCTCGGCCTGCAAGACCGAGTTCAAGCACCTGGAGTACTACTACTTCCACAACTTCATCTATGAATCGGTGTGGAAGAACAACCTGCGCCGCGGTTCGGAACGGACCTCGACCCAGGACCTGTTGCACAAGTACGGCGCCGACTACAAGGTGATCTTCGTCGGCGACGCCGCCATGGCGCCCTATGAAATCACCCAGGCCGGCGGCAGCGTCGAGCACTGGAACGAAGAAGCCGGCTACGTGTGGATGCAGCGCTTCATGGAGAAGTACAAGAAGCTCATCTGGATCAACCCCTACCCGAAGGACACCTGGGGCTACACCGCCTCCACCAACATCGTGCGCGAGCTGATCGAGGACCAGATGTATCCGCTGACCCTGCGCGGCCTGGAAGAAGGCATGCGCTTTCTGTCCAAGTAGGCCGTCAAGCAAGGCCCTGCGGGCCTTTTCGCAGCCTCGTGATGACTCGACAGCGGCTACAGATCAATACCCTGTAGCCGCTGCCGCAGGCTGCGTACCGGCGCGCAGCGGCCGCCAGCCATTACACAAAGCGGCGCAAGAACGCCAACTGCTGCCGATGCGCGGTCTCCTGCACCACCGGCGCCAGGCGCACCTTGCTGCCGGGCAGGCATTGCGCCAGCCGGGCCAGGGACAAGGGCGTCAATGCGCCCAGGCGCGGATAACCGCCGATGGTCTGCCGGTCGTTGAGCAAGACGATCGGCTGGCCATCCGGCGGCACCTGGACCGCCCCCAGGGCGATGCCTTCGGAAATCATCGGCTGGCCCTGGTACTCCAGCACCGGTCCCAACAACCGGGCGCCCATGCGGTCGGCCCGGCTGTCCAGGGTCCAGTTGCGGTTGAAGGCATCGAACAGGCTCAGGCCACTGAACTGGCCGACCTGGGCCCCGAGGATCAGCTCCAGCGGCGCAGCGCCTGGCCAATCCGCCAGCTGTGCGGCCGACAAACACTTGAGCGCACCACCGGTTCCGGAATACCCCCGTACCCCGCCCTCGCCCAGTGCCCGCCCCTGCCCGTCGAGACCGCCCAGGGCCTCGCGCTGCACACTGGAACAACTGCCCAATACCTGCGGCGCGTCGAAACCGCCGGGGGCCGCAAGATAGGCCCGGGCCCCGGAATGCGGCTGGGTAAAACGCAAGCGCTGGCCCTTTTGCAGGACGAAACTACGGCCCGGGGCCAGCGGTCGCTCATCTACATAAGCCCCCAGGTCGGCCCCGGCCAGCGCCAGCAGGCAATAGTCCTCGGCCAGCAAGGCCAGGCCGCCGAGGGTGACTTCCACCACAGGGGCATCCAGGGCATTGCCCAGCAGCCAGTTGGCCCAGGACATCGACACCCAGTCCAGCGCCCCGCCCTGGGTCACGCCCAGGTGGCGCACACCGAACCGCCCGGCGTCCTGCAGCAGGCACAAAGGCGTGCTGGCCTCGATCGACAAACGGCTCATGCCGGCACCTCCAGCGGGCTGTCGTCGCCACCCAGGCGCAGGAACTCGGCCCGCTCCACTGCCGCGAAGCGCACCCGGTCTCCCGGCTGCAACAGGCTGTAGCCCTCGCGCTCGCGGTCGAACAAGCGGCTCGGGGTCCGCCCGATCAGGTTCCAGCCGCCCGGCGACACCGCCGGATAGGCCGCGGTCTGGCGTTCGGCGATGCCGACGCTGCCCGCCGCCACACGCTTGCGCGGGGTATCGAGCCGGGGCGCCGCCAGTTCAGGCGCCACCAGGCCCATGAAGGCGAAGCCGGGAGCGAAGCCCAGGGCGAACACCCGATATTGGTGCTGGCTGTGCCGACGGATCACCTCGACCACCGGCAAGCCGCTGCGCCGTGCCAGCAGCGCCAGCTCCGGCCCGACGCTGGGGTCGTACCACACCGGCAGCACATGCTCGCGCCCGCCTCCGGCATCCAGCGGAACCAGGTCCGCCAGGGCTGCGTCGATCAGCTCGCGGGCCTGGCCCGGGTCCAGGCTGCGCAGGTCGTAGTGCACCATCAGCGTGGTGTACGACGGCACCAGGTCGATCAGACCCGCGCCGAAGCCCTGGCGCAGGCGCTCGGCGGCGGCCAGCATCCAGGGCATGTGGTCTTCGGCGATCCCATCGAACAGGCGCACCATCAGGCAATCGATGGCCGCCACCTCCACCCGGTAGTTCATGAGTCGGACTGCTGGTCCAGGGCCTCGCGGATGCGCTGCACCGCCGCCACCGAACTGGCGTTGTCACCGTGCACGCACAAGGTATTGGCCTGCAGGAGCAAGGCACTGCCATCGCTGGCCACCAGGGGTTCGCCACGGGCGATGGCCAGGGCTTGGCGGACTATGGTGTCCGAGTCGTGGTGCACCGAGCCCGGCACTTGGCGCGAGACCAGGTGCCCGGCGCTGTCGTAGGCGCGGTCGGCGAAGGCCTCGAACCACAGGGTCACGCCGTGCTCATCGCCCAGGGCCTGGGCCGCGCGGTTGTCGCGGGTGGCCATGAGCATCAGCGGCAATTGCCGGTCGTAGGCCGCGACCGCCTGGATCACCGCGCGCAACTGGCTCGGCTTGGCCATCATGTCGTTGTACAGGGCGCCGTGGGGCTTGATGTAGCTGACCCGGGTGCCTTGTGCCCGGCAGATGCCATCGAGGGCGCCGACCTGGTAATGCAGCAGATCCTGGATCTCCGTGGCGGAATAGCTCATGGACCGGCGCCCGAAACCCGCCAGGTCCTGGTAGGCCGGGTGGGCGCCGATACGCACGCCGTTGGTCAGGGCCAGGGTCACGGTCTTGCGCATGATGCCCGGATCGCCGGCATGGAAACCGCAGGCGATGTTGGCGCAATCGATGAAAGGCATGACCTCGGCATCCAGGCCCATGGTCCAGTTGCCGAAGCTTTCGCCGATGTCGCAGTTCAATAGCAGGCGGCTCATGGTCGGTGCTCCTGTGTTTTTATCAGTGCCGGCCACGGGGGCCGGGTGCAGTGTCCGCAGGTTATCAGCTAGCGGGCCTCGAGTTCCTTGCCACGGGCCTCCGGCAGGCTCAGGGCGGCCAGCACCACCACGCCATAGGACACCGCGGCGAAGGTGCCGACGGCCACGCCCAGGGGCACAGGCTGGCTGCGGCCGAGATGATGCCCCGCAGGGCGATCAGGGGCGGGATCACGACTGAGCATCTGGGTGTCCAGGCCGTAGCCAATCTTGCAGCTCCAGAACGCCCGGCGCTCCTGCTGGTCGATGTCGCGATACCAGCCGACGCGATGCGGGGCCTTGGCGGCCTGTGGATCGGGCGCACTCATGGCGATCTCCCGGATTATCGGTGTTGTTCTGGACCACGACGACGCCTATCGTGGGTCGGTGCATTTTTCGACTCGGGCAGCGCCCACGTCCAACTAATAAAAGCCGCTCCAAGGCATAAGAAAAGTTGATCCCATGAATCTCAAGTTCCTCGAAACCTTCGTCTGGGTCGCACGGCTGAAGAACTTCAGCCTGACCGCGGAAAAGCTCTGCACCACCCAGGCCGCGATCTCCAGCCGCATCGCCGTGCTCGAGGACGAGCTGGGGGTCAAGCTGTTCCGGCGCGATTCGCGGGGCGTCAGCCTGACCCCCGAAGGGGTGAAGGTGCTGGAGCATGCCGAGCAGATGCTCGATACCCTGCAGGTGCTGAAGCAGTCGATCGAAGCGCCCTCGTGCAAGGTCGGACGGCTGCGCATCGGGGTCATGGATACGGTGATCCATACCTGGCTCAGCCCCCTGGTGGCGCAGATGATGGATCACTATCCCCAGGTGGAAATCGAGCTGGTGGCCGACACCTCGCTGAACCTGTGCGAGCAGTTGCAAAAAGGCTTTCTCGACCTGGTACTGCAAACCGACCTGCTTCGCCAGGAAAGCATTCGCAGCCTGGAACTGGCCAGCTATCCGGTGTGCTGGGTCGCCGCCAGCAACTCGATCTACCACCGCCCCTACGGCTCGCTGGTGGAGCTGGCCCGGGAGCGGATCGTCACTTACTCGAGGAACTCCCTGCCCCACCAGCAGATCCTGAGCCTGATGCAGGCCAACGGCGTACTGGCGCCGCGCCTGAACTGCGTCAATTCGGTATCGGCCATCACTCGGCTGCTGCGTGATGGCTTCGGCATCGGCGCCCTGCCGCCGGTCCTGGTGCGCGAGGAGCTGGCCCGGGGCGAGCTGACGCTGCTGGCCATCGAGCAGCGACCGCCGAACCTACAGGTGGTGGTGTCGTGGCGAGTGGGGGTGGAACTGGTGGAGGAGATCGTGCAGCTGTGCCAGCGCGTGGTACAGCGCTACGCCCAGCAGGTCGGCCAGGAGCACCTGCTCCTGGCGCCATCGCCATAGACGCTACGACACGGACTCAGAGCCCCTTGAGGTCGCGCTCCTCGATCGGCCGGCTCTGGCGTTGGCGGCGACCGCCGAGCACGACCCAGTCGATCAGCCGATACAGGCATTCCAGGCCGAAGGACAGCAACATGGCGCCGCCCATGGCCCAGGACATCGCCTCCGGGGTCAGCAGGATCTGGTAGCTGTAGCCATCCCAGGTTTCCTTGCGGATCGCCGGGTCGGCCGCCAGTACCACTTGCAGCAAGCGGATGTACCAGGGGCCTTGCATCGCCTGGTACTGCTTGTCCAGGGCCAGCTGGCGGCCGAGCAAGGCGCTCAGGCTCTGGGCATCGCTACGAAACACCGGGTCGTCGCTGGCCCGGTAGTGAGCCACCAGGGCGTTCAGGTCGCCCTTGAAGAACTGCTGCGCCGTGGCCTGGAAGCCCTGCAGGCTGTTCTGCGACTCGATCAGGTGGGCTTCGACACGCTTGGCGTAGTCGTTGATGAACCCCGGCACCTGCACACCGATCAACAGACCGGCGGCGAACAGCACCAGACGCAGATAACTGAGCAACATAGGGATGTCCTTATTCGGTCTGGCCCTGGCTGACGCATTCGCCGCGCCGCCAGAGGCCCCACTGTCCCGGCTGGTAGCGGGTCCAGGTTTCGTTTTCGGTCAAGGGTTCGGTGGCGATCACCGTGACCACGTCGTCGGGGGTGGTCTCGGCCTGGAAGTCGACGATCACGTCCACATCCTTCAAGCGGGCCGGGCCGAACGGTGCGCGCCGGGTGATCTGCGCCAGCTTGGTGGAGCAGAAGCAGAACAGCCAGTCGCCATCGCTGAGCAGGGCATTGAACACACCCTTGCCGCGGTACTCGCTGCACGCCTGGATCAGTATCGGCAGCAACAGCTCGATCTGTACCGGCTCGGGAAAAACCGTGCGGACCCGGTTGAGCAGGTCGCAGAACGCCGCCTCGCTGTCAGTGTCGCCCACGGCCCGGTAGAAACCGGCCTCGGGGTGGAAATCCGCCAGCTGGCCGTTGTGCGCGAAGCACCAGTTACGGCCCCACAGCTCGCGGACGAAAGGATGGGTATTGGCCAGGCAGACCTTGCCGACGTTGGCCTGGCGGATGTGGCCGATCACCACTTCGCTCTTGATCGGGTAGCGCTGCACCAGGTTGGCCACTTCCGATTCGCTGCTGGCGGCCGGGTCCTGGAACAGGCGCAGGCCACGGCCTTCGTAGAAGGCGATGCCCCAGCCATCGCGGTGGGGGCCGGTCCGGCCGCCACGCTGCATCAGCCCGGTGAAGCTGAAGACGATGTCGGTCGGTACATTGGCGCTCATGCCCAACAATTCACACATGCTCGGACTCTCGCTGCAGTGCCGGAAACGGGGTTACAGGCGTGGCTCGACCCGCGCGCCAGCCACGGACGGGCGGCCATAGCGGTCGTTGCCGGCGCTGCCAAAGGGCTGGTCATCTTCGACCTCGGCGGCCTTGGCCGCGGCTTTGGCCGCTTCGTTGCGCTGCCGGCGTTCCCGGGCGGCGCGTTCGATGGGCCAGCGGATCAGCACGAACAGCAGGTACACGCCGAAGGCGATCATGCCGTACATGAACAGATCGGAAACCGCGCGCCAGGCGTTGTTGCCCACCTTGAAGGCGACGTCCAGGGCGGTGATGGCCACGGCCGGAGCGAGCTTCTCCTTGACCGGGTCGATGATGGTCGGGCTGAACAGCAGCACCGCCATCAGCACGCGCAGCGGCTCGCGCAACCAACGCCACATCCAGCGGGTCAGGCGCATCCACACCAGCAGGCAACCCAAGGCGGCGAAGGCGTAGCAACCCCAGGCGATCAGATAGTCGTTCTCGGTCATGGTGTCCGTGGCAAGGCAGGCAAAGAGGCGCTTATGATAACGACTTTTCCCGTGTCAGGCTGCACCGCCGTCTGCCGAGCCTTCATTTGTCATCGTCCGAGAGCCTCCCATGCCCGTACCCGCCCATGACACCAACGCCCCGATCGCCCACAAGGCCGGCGGCGCTGACCCGTATGCCTGGCTGCAGGAGCGCGACACCGACGCGGTGCTCGACTACCTGAAGGCGGAGAACAGCTACCAGGAACGCCAACTGGCCCAACAGGCGCCCCTGCGCGAGGCGCTGTTCCAGGAGATCAAGGGACGGATCCTCGAGACCGACCTGTCCCTGCCCTCGCCCTGGGGGCCGTACCTGTACTACACCCGTACCACCGCCGGCGACGAGTATCCACGCCACTACCGCTGCCCGCGCCCGGCGGACGACAGCCTGGTGGTGGACGAAAGCCGCGAGCAGCTGCTGCTGGACCCGAACGTCCTGGCCAACGGCGGGTTCTTCGCCCTGGGTGCGTCCAGCATCAGCCCCGCCCCCCAGCGCCTGGCCTACAGCCTCGACACCAGCGGCGAGGAAATCTACAGCCTGTTCGTCAAGGAGCTGGCCAGCGACCAGGTCAGCGAACTGCCGTTCGAGCAATGCGACGGCAGCATGACCTGGGCCAACGACAGCCAGACCCTGTTCTTCGGCGAGCTGGACGAGACCCACCGCCCGCACAAGCTGTTGCGCTACCGCCTGGGCGACAGCGCTGCTGAAGAGGTATTCCACGAACCCGACGGGCGCTTCTTCCTGCATTGCTATCGCGCCAGCTCCGAACGCCAGTTGCTGCTGTCCATGGGCAGCAAGACCACCAGCGAAACCTGGGCCCTGGACGCCGATCAGCCGCACCTGCCGTTCACCTGCGTCGCGCCGCGCACCGAAGACCATGAATACGATGTCGACCACGGCCTGCTCGATGGCCAGTGGACCTGGTTCATCCGCAGCAACCGCGATGGCATCAACTTCGCCCTCTACCAGGCGCAGGACACCGGCGGCGTCCCCACCCAGGACACCTGGCAACTGCTGGTGCCGCACGATCCCGAGGTGATGCTCGACGGTGTGACCCTCAATGCCGGGGCCATGACCCTGAGCCTGCGCGAAGGCGGCCTGCCGATCATCGAAGTGCGCCCGCAAGGCCTGCCCGGCTACCGCGTGCAGTTGCCGGATGCGGCCTATAGCCTGCATGTGCAGAACAGCCTGGAGTTCGGCAGCGAGTGTATCCGCCTGCGCTACGAAGCCCTCAACCGCCCGGCCCAGATACGCCAGCTGCAACTGGCCGACGGCCAGCAGCAAGTCCTCAAGCAGACCCCGGTGCTGGGCGAGTTCGATGCCGACGCCTACGTCAGCCAGCGCTTGTGGGCCACCGCCGCCGACGGCACCCAGGTGCCCATCAGCCTGGTGGTCAAGCGCGAGTACCTGGGCCAGCCCACGCCCCTCTACCTGTACGGCTACGGCGCCTATGGCGCGAGCCTCGACCCCTGGTTCTCCCATGCCCGCCTGAGCCTGCTCGAGCGCGGCGTGGCCTTCGCCATCGCCCACGTGCGCGGTGGCGGTGAACTGGGCGAAGCCTGGTACCGCGCCGGCAAGCAGGAGTACAAGCAGAACACCTTCGACGACTTCATCGCCTGTGCCGAGCACCTGGTCGCCCAGGGCCTGACCACTTCCCGCCAACTGGCCATCAGCGGCGGCAGCGCCGGCGGCCTGTTGATCGGCGCGGTGCTCAACCAGCGCCCCGAGCTGTTCCAGGTGGCCATTGCCGAAGTGCCGTTCGTCGACGTACTCAACACCATGCTCGACCCGGAACTGCCACTGACCGTCACCGAGTACGACGAATGGGGCAACCCCGAGGACCCGCAAGTGCATGCGCGGCTCAAGGCCTACGCCCCCTACGAGAACGTCCGGGCCCAGGCGTACCCGGCCATCCTGGTGATCGCCGGCTATAACGACAGCCGCGTGCAGTACTGGGAGGCGGCCAAGTGGGTGGCCAGGCTGCGCGCCACCAAGACCGACGCCAACCTGCTGTTGCTCAAGACCGAACTGGGCGCCGGCCACGGCGGCATGAGCGGGCGCTACCAGGGATTGCGTGACGTAGCCCTCGAATATGCCTTTGTCCTGAACATTCTGGGCCTGGGCTGAGGAACTCCCGGCGGCGCTCCTGTCTTAACCCAGGACCGCCGCCGATCCAGGCCCGAGCCACAGACACAAGAAAAAGACCCCATGTCCGAACCCACTCTCCTGAACAATGAAATCCGCGATTGGCTGATGGACTGCGGCCTGTTCGACCAGTTGCTGCCCGCCGACTTCAACGCCGCCGCCGGCTACTTCAGCATCAACAGCATCGCCCAGGGCGATGTGATCTTTCATGAGGGCGATGCCGGCAGCTTCATGTGCATCATCCACAGTGGCCAGGTGGCGGTGCAGAAGCGCGGCCATGATGGCCAGCTCGTCAGCGTCGCCACCCTGCGCAGCGGGCGCGCCTTTGGCGAAATGGCGGTGCTCGATGGCGAGCGGCGCTCGGCCACCTGCGTGGCCGCCACCGATTGCCAACTGCTCAACCTGGGCAAGGACTCCCTGGAGAAGATGCTCAACGACGCGCCGAAGATCGCCGCCAAGATCATCCGCGCCCTGGCCGTGTCGCTGTCCAGGCGCCTGCGCATGGCCGACGGCCAGTTGCTCGCCCAGCAGATCTGAACCACGCCCCCCAGGGGCCTAGTGCCCGCTCTTGCTGTCGTTCTGCTCCAGCCCTGGCAGGGTCTGGTCCTTGGGCGGCTTGGGCATGTCGATGGGCGGCAGCAACGGCGCGCTGCCATTGGCGCCAGCCTTGGGCGTGCTGGGCGGGGTCACTTGCGGATAAGGGGTCGGGGTAGCGGTTCCCGGCGCGCCGAGGGCCGGTGTCGGGGTGACCACCGGGGCCGCTTGCGGCTCGTCGGCCCGGGCCTGGCCCGCGACCGCGGCGAGCATCGCCAATGCGGCGGCCAGCACCGTTGCAAGAGTGCGCTTCATCAATGACTCCATGGCTATTGTCAGGTGTCAGGCTACTCCCAACCGCGCTATTTTGCCTTCTCCAATACACGCCCTCGCGCAGCTTTCGTCGCGCTGCCCGCCCGGGAGACTGCCGGGACACCCGGGGCCTGCGCTAAACTTCGACCATCACCGTCATCAGCCTCTCACCAAAGGTCAAGCCATGAGTTCGTCCACTCCTTCGTCCACCACTTCCAAGCTGGACCGTATCCTCGCCGATGCCCAGCGCGACCGGGAAATGGGCTATCGCGACAAGGCGCTGAAGATGTACCCCCACGTCTGCGGCCGCTGCGCCCGGGAATTCTCCGGCAAGCGCCTGAGCGAGCTGACCGTGCATCACCGCGACCACAACCATGACAACAACCCCCAGGACGGCTCCAACTGGGAGCTGCTGTGCCTGTACTGCCATGACAACGAGCACTCGCGCTACACCGACCAGCAGTACTTCGGCGAAGGTTCCCTGAGCACCCCCAAGGTCGCCAAGGCGACCCACAATCCCTTCGCCGCCCTGGCCGGGATGATGAAGAAGGACGAACAGTAGGCCGCCCCCTGGCGAGGTACCCCCGGCCCTCGCCAGATCAGCCCCCCGCCCTGGAACAATCGCCGTATAATCGCGCTTTTTTCTCCAAGGCTTCTCGCTCGTGGCAAACAAAAGGTACAGCTGCATCGGTTTGTATAACCCCAAGTCGCCGGAGAACGTCGGTTCGGTGATGCGCGCCGCCGGCTGCTATGGCGTCGCCTCGGTGTTCTACACCGGCAAGCGCTATGAGCGTGCCCGCGACTTCGTCACCGACACCAAGAAGGTCCACCAGGACATTCCGCTGATCGGCATCGACGACCTGAAGAAGATCCTTCCCCTGGGCTGCATTCCGGTCGCGGTGGAACTGGTGGACGGCGCTCGCCCGTTGCCCGAGTACACCCACCCCGACCGCGCCCTGTATATCTTCGGCCCGGAAGACGGCTCCCTGGACAAGGAGATCCGCGACTGGTGCGAAGACGTGATCTACATCCCCACCCACGGCTGCATGAACCTCGCGGCGACGGTCAACGTGGTGCTCTACGATCGCCTGGCCAAGGGCAACAACACCCGCTCCGGCCCCAAGTTCTGAATCACCCGCGCCCAATCTCCGGGAACCGGCAAGGTCCCGGTGCAGTCAGCCCTATATCCCCCACCTCCCCAAGGAGACAGATCATGAGCGAGCGCAAACAGCTGCAATCCATCGAGTCGACCCCGTTCCAGAGCCATCCCCGGCAGAACGTCCAGGGCTGGGAACGCATCGGCTCGCTGGCCGGCGGCGTGGTGATGATGGGCAAGGGCCTGCGCCGGGGCGGCGTGTTCGGCCTGGTGCAGATGGCGATCGGCGGCGTGGCCCTGGCCCGTGGCATCACCGGGCACAGCTCGGCCAAGAGCCTGTTGGAAAAGAGCCGCCGGGACATGCAGGAGGTGCGAAGCAGGATCGAACGCGCCGGCGCGCAGCTGCGCGATCTCAAGGCCAACGCCGACGTCGCGGGGCGCACCGCCAAGACGATCGAGGAAGCGGCCAAGGCGCCCGAAACCAAGGTCTGAAGCGGGCGACTCAGCGCAGCAGCGGGCTGTCCAGCACCTGGGACGACCCGCCCAGCACGCTTTCGCTCAGCTGGATGAACTGGGCGGTAGTGACCCGCTCCAGGCGCATCGCTCCTTGCAACACATCGTCCAGCGAGCGCTTGTTGCGGGTCTTCAGGCGAATCTCCCGGTCCAGTTCCTGCAACAGCAGCACGGCCCGGGCCACGGTGGCTGCATTCACCTGCTCGCCGCGCAAACTGCTGACGCCCTGGCCATCCCGCACCAGGCGCTTGTGCAGTACTTGATAGCGCTCGTCGCTGATGCCACCGGCCCGGCGCAGCAGCTCGATGGCGTAGTACTCGGCCAGGCCTTCGCTGATCCAGTCGCTGTGCTGGCTATCGTTGATGCGCCCCAGGGATTGCACCAACTCGCGCAGCAACGGACTGACACCGCTCTCGCCGACCAGCGGCAGGCGGCTGTGCAAGTACAGCGAATCGCGCCCGGCGAGGCTACCGCGCCACATCGGATCACCGGCGCCGACGATCAGCAGCTTGCCCGGCTGGCGTGGAAACACCGCTTGCACCTGGGGCCAGACGAAGGTCAGCAGGGTCAGGACATCCATGCGCCGCATGCCCTGGCCCAGGGGCGACACCACGCTGACTTCCGTAGCGCCCAGGCGGGTGCGGCGGCTACCCAGGTTGCCGGCGAGCATCCAGCCGGTGGGGCGATCGAACAGGCGTTCGGGGTTATCGATGCGAAAGCGCTGCTTGCCGATACGCGGCCAGGCGGTCTCGACGCTCTTCCAGCCATTGGGCAGTTCGAAGTCCAGGCGCGCCACCAGCTCGGCGCCATCTTGCTGGTCGAGCCGAGCTGGCGGCACCAGCGTCTCGCCACGCAACAAGGCCCAATTGGCAGTGCTGCGGCTGTCATAGCTGCCCTTCTTCGGGCTGTGGCTCAGGCGTACCCGGTAGCTCAGGCTGGCCTTGCCGCCAGCCGGACGCCAGGTGCCACGCCGGCCACCCGCCTGGGCGGTGACGGCCTGCCATTGGCCATCGGCCTTGAAGTCGCTGTAGTCGCCGTCCTTGCCCAGGTCGAAGTCCAGGCTGCGCAGCGCCGCGCCGTCAGCCAGGGTCAGGCGCACTTCAGCCTGGTCGCCCTGGGGCAGGAACCGCACGTGATAATCCAGGTCGACCTTCTTCGCCGCGACAGCCGCCGCGCTCAATCCCAGCAGCACCCAGGCCAGCGCCAGCTTCGCCCCCACCCTCATACACACTCCTTGCTTGAGAACCTGTCTGCGAGCCGTGCGGCCTTGAAAAGGGGCCGGGTCACTCAGCCCGCGCGGAAAATCAGATGGTCTTCCCAATCATCTTCCGCGACGCTGCCCTCGGCGAGCATGCGCCCGGATTGGGAAATCCGCTCGTGGTGCACCGCATCGCGATCGCCGCACACCAGGTGATGCCAGAGCGGCAGGTCCTTGCCTTCGCTCACCAGGCGGTAGCCGCAGGTGGGCGGCAGCCACTTGAACTCGTCGGCCTTGCCCGGGGTCAGCTGGATGCAGTCGGGCACCGACTCGCGGCGGTTGGGGTAATCGGTGCACTGGCAGGTCTTGAGGTCCAGCAGCTTGCAGGCGATACGCGTGTAGTAGACGCTGTTGTCGTCTTCATCCTCGAGCTTTTGCAGGCAGCACAGGCCGCAGCCGTCGCACAACGACTCCCATTCCTCCTGGTCGAGTTGTTCGAGGGTCTTGCGTATCCAGAATGGTTCGACTTTGGCGGCCATGGCTCAAGCATCAATATCCGAGGGTGAAAAGGCCGCCAGTCTAGTGCCGAAGACCCGGCGGGCCAAGCACTGGCGACTGTCGGTAACCCGGCGCTTGCCAGCCGCCAATGGGCACAGTAGCTTTGCTTCCCGAGCCGACCCTCGCCCCGGATGCCATCCACGCTCGCCGCGTTGTATCCGGCGCACCCCACGGGGTCAGGAAAGCCTCTGCGCCCAGCCAACTGCGCCTGCCGGTTATTCCATTTTCCCAACGTTGTATGGAGTCTTTGCATGAGCGCCAATCCCCGCGTTGCCGACCACGCCATCCACCCGCAATTCACCGAGCGCTGGTCGCCACGGGCCTTCACCGCAGAAACCATCCCCGAAGCAACCCTGCTGAGCTTCTTCGAAGCCGCGCGCTGGGCGCCTTCGGCCTACAACTCGCAACCCTGGCGCTTTCTCTATGCCCGGCGCGACACGCCGAACTGGGAGCGCTTCCTGGGCCTGCTCAACGAGTTCAACCGCGGCTGGGCACAACACGCCTCGGCGCTGGTGATCGTGATCTCCAAGACCACCTTCGCCGCCCCCGGCGCCAGCGAGGAAACCCCGGCCCTGTGGCACACCTTCGACACCGGCTCGGCCTGGGGCCACCTGGCGCTGCAGGCCAGCCTCAGTGGCTGGCACACCCACGGCATGGCCGGTTTCGACCAGGAACTGACCCGCAAGGAGCTGAAGATTCCCGAAGGCTATGCGCTGCATGCCGCCGTCGCGGTGGGCAAGCTGGGCGACAAGTCGAGCCTGGCCGAATACCTGCAGGCCCGCGAAGTACCGAGCCCGCGTCGCCCGCTCAGCGAAACCGTGTCCGAAGGCGACTTCAACCTCTAAAGCCTCAAGCTTGGAGCTTGCAGTTCCGACGTCCTAGTAGCCCCGGGCGAAGTCCACTTCGCCGCGCAGGGGCTGCTTGGCCTGGTAGGCCCGCAGGTTTTCCACGAACAGTTGCACCATCAGCTCCGGCGAGGTGGGAGCGGAACTGTGGCCGGTGAGCAGCAAGCCCCAGGCGGTCCAGAACGGATGCCGCTGTGGCAGCGGTTCCTGGCGGCAGACATCGATCACCGCGCCCGCCAGGTGGCCATCCTTGAGGGCCTGTACCAGGTCCGCGTCGACCACCGAGACCCCGCGCCCGACGTTGATGAACAGCCCGGTGGACTTGAACTGCTTGAACAGGGCCGCGTCGTACAGGTCGTGAGTGCTCGGGGTGTTGGGCAACAGGTTGACCACATAATCCACCTCCCCCACCAAGCGTCCCAGGTCCTCCAGGCCGGCCACTTCGACGAAGGGTGCCTGCTCCCGGGGCCGGCTGGCGATGCCATACAGCTTGACCCCGAACGGCACCAGGAACTGCGCCACGCTCTGGCCGATATCGCCGGTCCCGACGATCAAGACCTTGCGCCCCGCCAGGCTCTGGCCCAGGCGGTTGTCCCACTTGCGTTCCACCTGGCTGACCAGCCGCGCCAGCACTTCACGCTCATGACCCAGGATGTAGGTCAGCACGTACTCGGCCATCACCTGGCCAAAGATCCCCACCGCCCGGGTCAACCGGTAATGCCGGGACAAGCCGTCGGCCAGCAGCGGCGTGATGCCGGCCCAGGTCGATTGCAGCCACTGGGGCTTGTGCCCCTGGCGCAACAGGGTCGCCAGCAGGTCCGGCTGGCCCAGCCATACCGGGCAGTCCGCCGCCAGGCGAGCCAGCTCGGCGGAGTCGCCGCTGGTCAGCACATCCAGGTCCGGGGCCGCCTGACGCAACAGGCGGGCATAAACAACGTGATCGTGTTCGGCAATCAGAACGCGCATGGTTCAAACCTTAAAAAACGGTACAGGCCACCGCCGACGGAGTATCGCTCCATCGTTCCAGGCGAAGGCCAGGGCAGTCAGGTGCACAGGGAAAGCGCCCGGGATCGAGCGCCTAGGAATCAGACCGGATCATTGCGACGCAGCAGCTCTTCGGGCAAGTGCTCGATGTACTCGTCTTCGGCCGGTGGCATCTGCAGGTGATACCCCTGCTTATCGAGGTTCTCCAGCACCTTCTGGATGTCCTCCCGGGCCAGCTGGCGCTCCGGGGTCAGTACCAGGTCGAAGGCATGCTGCGGCTTGCCGAAAGCCGCGAGCAGGGTTTCCGGTACGCGCTCCAGTGCTTCGCTCTTGAGCACGTAGAGGTACATCTCGTTCTTGCGCGGGCTTCTGTAGATCGAGCAGATACGTTTCAAGGCTGTTCTCCGACGGTGGCCAGGCTATCCAGCAGCGCCTGGCCCATCAATTCGCGGCGCCAGCCACGCAGCGAATCGGGCAATTGGTAGGGTCCGCTGGGGAATCCGCTCTTGAGCAGGCTCTCCAGGGTTTTCTTGCGCAGCATCACTTCCGGGGCGATGCCTAGGCGCTCGGCTTCGGCCTGGCCCACGGCCTTGAGGCGCTTGAGCAGGGCCGAGGCTTCGATCGGCAATGGTTCGGGCAGGGCCGGCGGCCAGTGCTCCGGGCCCAGCTTGGCACTGCGCTTGATCAGGTCGAGGAGGAACTCGCCATCCTGGCGCACGGTACGCGGATGCATGTCTTCGATCTTGGCCAGCGCCGACAGGGTATCGGGCTGGGTCCTGGCCAGGGGCCAGAGCGCATGCTCGCGCACGATGCGGTTGCGCGGCAGGTCGCGGGCGCGGGCTTCACGCTCGCGCCAGGCACACAGCTCGCGCAGTACCGCCAGTTGGGCGCGGGACAGCTTCCAGGCCAGCTTGGCATCGCGATAGACCTCGTAGGGGTCCACCTCGCGGCGCAGGTTGGCCACCAGCTCGGCACCGTCCTCGAGCACCCAGCGGTACTTGTCCTCGGACAGCTTCGGGCGCAGCTGGCTGAACACCTGGGCCAGGTGCACGGCATCTTCGGCGGCGTAGCTGACCTGGGTTTCCGATAGCGGGCGCTGCAGCCAATCGGAGCGGGTCTCGCCCTTGGGCAATTCGATACCCAGGACTTCCTGCACCAGGCGCGAGTAGCCCATGGAGAATCCCAGGTTCAGGTAGGCGGCCGCCAGTTGCGTATCGAACAACGGCGCCGGCAGGCTGCCGGTCAGGCGCAACAGGACTTCCAGGTCCTCGCTGCAGGCATGCAGCACCTTGAGCACCGCCGGGTTCTCCAGCAGTTCGGCCAAAGGTTGCCAGTTGTCGATGGTCAAAGGGTCAATCAGGTAGGCGCACTGTCCATCGCCTACCTGCAACAGGCCGGCGATGGGGTAGAACGTGTCGACCCGCATGAATTCGGTGTCGAGGGCGACGAAGGGCAATTGCTGCCATTCGGTGCAAAGCTGACCGAGGCTATCGTTGTCGCGAATCCAGTGTATATCGATGGCCACACGGCTCTCCCTTGAAGAATGGCGCGCAGTATATATCGCCTCCGGCGATTTCCGAGCATTGCCCCCCGATAAGAGCAAGCACGAAATCTGCTGCCGGAGAGCAAGAATAGTCCGAGAGTCGGGACTAACCCTGTTTTCTCAGCACGTAGACCCGTGAAGGTGCGCAACCAGGCAACAAGTCCTGATGGCTGAGGATCTCGAATCCAGCCTCGGCGAACTCGCTTTCCAGCTGCGCCTTGTCGGCCAGTGGCAGGCCCGCTTGCACCGCTGGCCGCCAAGACTTGAGAAAGAATTCGACCCGGGCGGCGACGATCACCGAGTCACGGCTGACCCGGTGGAACTCGCGCAGCAGGGCCAGGCGATCCTCGCTATGGTGGATGTGGGCGAACAACTGCATGCAGATGATGCTGTCCACCGCGTTGGCCGACAGCCCGATATCGAACGCCGAGCTGTGGAAGGTCTTGACCCGCTTCAACAGGCCGGCCGGATGATGGGTCTGGGCATGGTTCAACATGTCCTGGGATGGATCCGCCGCGAGGATCACCCGGTTGCCATGCTCGGCCAGCAACGGCCAGTAGCGACCGGCGCCACAGGCCACGTCGAGGATCAATCCCGGCTCGCCGGCGACCTTCAGCGCATGGCGTACCAGGTGCGCCATGCGCCACAACCCGAGTCGCGCGCCCATCCCGGTAGGACGAGGCTCACGGCAGACGCGCGCGTGTTCCTGGTCGTAACGCCGAGCGAACTCCAGCTCGATGGACGGTGGGGGGTGGGACGACATGGCGGATGAGCTCTGGTGGTGATCCTGGGCCACAGGTTAACCAGCCATTCGTGAAAAAAAGGTCGAAAGCCAGTCAAACCGCCATTAGTCGCCACTGCGCACAGGGTTCCAGGCCCTTGCCCGGCCCGATGTGGCTCCTGCACTATGCCCTGCCGCCACTCAAGGAACGACTCGATGCTCCCGCGCCTTCTGCTCAGTACCCTGTTGGGCCTCGCGGCCCCCGCCCTCTGCCTCGCCCAGGAGCCGACCTCACGCCTGGACCAGGTGCTGGAAAGCGGTCACCTGACGGTCTGCACCACCGGCGACTACAAGCCCTACAGCTACCTGCGCGACGACGGGCACTACGAGGGCATCGACATCAGCCTGGCCGAGTCCCTGGCCCAGAGCCTCGGGGTCCGGGTGAAGTGGGTCAACACCACCTGGAAGGGCCTGATGGCGGACTTCCAGAGCCAGCAGTGCGACATCGCCGTCGGCGGCGTCTCGGTGTCCCTGGAGCGCCAGAAGAAGGCCTTCTTCAGCCAGCCCCTGGGCGTGGACGGCAAGATTCCCCTGGTGCGCTGCCAGGACCTCAAGCGCTACCAGACGGTGGAACAGATCAACCAGCCCTCGGTGCGCCTGATCGAGCCCCCGGGAGGCACCAACGAGGTCTTCGCCAGGACGCGCCTGCCCAACGCCGACCTGACCCTGTTCGCCGACAACGTGAAAATCTTCGACCAGTTGCTCAACCACCAGGCCGACGTGATGATCACCGATGCCTCGGAGGCGCGCTTCCAGCAACGGCGCAAGCCGGGGCTGTGCGCGGTCAATCCCGAGCATGCCCTGCAATACAGCGAGAAGGCCTTCCTCCTGCCACGGGACGACGTGGCCTGGAAGAGCTACGTCGATCAGTGGCTGCACCTGAGCAAGGCCACCGGCGCCTATGACCAGGTGGTCAATCAGTGGCTGGTCGTGCCGTAGTCCTGCTCCAGCAACTGCCGGAAGGCCTGGCAAGCCGCGCTGCGATAGGCCCCCCGACGCCCCAGCAGCACCACGCTGCGCGGCGCCAGCGGTGAGGCCAGGGCCAGCGCGCGCAAGCCCGGCTGCTCCCGGGCAATGGCACTGGGCAACAACGTCACCAGCTGCCCGCGACGCACGATCTCCACCAGCGCACTGACCGAATTGGCCTCGATGGCGATGCAGGGCGCAATGCCCTGCTGGCGGCAATACAGGTCGATATGGCGGCGGGTGGCGAAGTCGCCACTGAGCAGCGCCAGCGATTGACGCCCCAGCGCCTCGGCGTCCAGCGGCTCTTGCTCCCGGGCCTGGTACCGCGGGCCGACCACCAGGCTCAGGGTCTCGCTGAACAGGTCCTGGCTCTCGATTTCCGCCAGGTGTTGGCCGGCAAAGGCAATGCCCAGGTCCAGGCGATCTTCGGCCAGGGCCGCCTCCAGGCGATCCTGGGTCATTTCCTCGACGCTCAGGCGGATGCCCGGATAGCGCTGGTTGAAGCGGCTGAGCAAGGGCCCGGCCAGGTAAGCGGTGAAGGTCGGGGTCAGGGCCAGGCGCAACGAGCCGCGGCTCAGGTCCTGCACGTCATGCATGGCTCGCCGGGCGGCCTCCAGGTCCTGCAGGGCACGCCGGGCATAGGCGACATAGGCCTGGCCGGCATCGGTCAGGCGCACGCTGCGCCCGGAACGGTCGAACAACGGCGCTCCCAGGGACTCCTCCAGTTGCTTGACCTGTTGCGACAAGGTCGGCTGCGACACGTGCAGCGCCTCGGCGGCGCGGGTGAAGTTGCGGTGCTCGGCAACGGCCAGCAGGTAACGGATATGACGCAAGAGCATGACGGCTCCAACTATAGGCATGACTTATGGAAAGCATAATAAACCGGTCTTGGACCCTATAGCTGAAAACTCCCATCCTTGCCCCATCAGCGACGCAAGGAGACCCCCATGCAGCACATCATCGACGGCTTCCTCAAGTTCCAGCGCGAAGCCTTCCCCCAGCGCAGCGAACTGTTCAAGCAACTGGCCAGCACCCAGAGCCCCGGCACGCTGTTCGTCACGTGCTCCGACAGCCGGGTGGTACCGGAACTGCTGACCCAGCAGGAGCCCGGCGACCTGTTCGTGATCCGCAACGCCGGCAACATCGTGCCCAGCTACGGCCCCGAGCCCGGCGGCGTATCGGCCACGGTGGAATACGCGGTGGCGGTACTGGGGGTGAGCGATATCGTCATCTGCGGCCACTCCGATTGTGGCGCCATGACCGCCCTCTCCACCTGCAAATGCCTGGACCACCTGCCAGCCGTGGCCCACTGGCTGCGTCACGCCGAATCGGCCCGGGTGATCAACGCAGCCCGGCGCCATGCCTCGCCCGCCGAACACCTGGACGCCCTGGTCCGGGACAACGTCATCGCCCAGTTGGCTAACCTGAAGACGCACCCCTCGGTGGCCCTGGCCCTGGAACAGGGCCGGCTGAACCTGCATGGCTGGGTCTACGACATCGAGAGCGGCGCCATCGTCGCCCTCGACGGCCCTACCCGGGGCTTCGTTTCCCTGGCCGAGCACCCGTATACCTGCGCCCTGGCCAGCCGCCCTTCGACCGCTGCCTGAGCAGCAACCTTCACTCACCCAAGAGGAATCCACCCATGCTGCAATCCCAATTCGCCCAAGCCCCACGCCTGGCCCTGGCCGACACCATCATCGACGCCAAGGCGCGCAAGAACCTGTCCTGGCAGGACCTCACCGACGGCACCGGGCTGAGCCTGGCCTTCGTCACCGCCGCCCTGCTGGGCCAGCATGCACTGCCGGCCGCCGCGGCCGACCTGGTCTGCGACAAGCTCGGCCTGGACCAGGACGCCAGCCGCCTGCTGCAGAGCATTCCCTCCCGCGGCAGCATCCCTGGCGGCATCCCCACCGACCCGACCGTGTACCGCTTCTATGAAATGCTCCAGGTCTATGGCTCGACCCTCAAGGCCCTGGTCCACGAGCAGTTCGGCGACGGCATCATCAGCGCCATCAACTTCAAGCTGGACATCAAGAAGGTCGAGGACCCCGAAGGCGGATCCCGCGCGGTCATCACCCTGGACGGCAAGTACCTGCCGACCAAGCCGTTCTAAGGGCGGCCTCAAGCAGCAAGCCTCAAGCGCATGCTTGGAGCTTGCCGCTTGCCGCTTGCCGCTTGCCGCTTGCCGCTTGAGTCTTATTTAATTTTTAAATAGTGCTGCAAACTTTCTGATTTGCCCCCGGCACGCACGGCACCGCCTAATCAGCCCACTGCTTATTGAAGGTCTGGTTATGGAAAGCGTTCGTGCAACCTCCCGCCCCGCACTCTGGCTGATGGCCAGCGTGATCCTGGTGGCCCTCAACCTGCGGCCGTCGATGGCCGCCGTCGGCCCGCTGCTCTCGGGCATTCGTGGCGATATTCCCTTGAGTTTCAGCCTGGCCTCGCTGCTGACCATGCTGCCGGTCATGGCCATGGGCCTGGCGATGTTCTTCGGCATGGACATCGCCCGGCGCCTGGGCGAACACCGCACCGTGGTCTTGTCGTTGCTGATCATCGGCCTGGCCACGGCCTCGCGATTGTTCATGGATTCGGCGGCGCAGCTGATCCTCAGTGCCGTGCTGGCCGGTATCGGCATCGCCCTGATCCAGGCGCTGATGCCGGCGCTGATCAAGTCGCGCTTCGCCGACAACGTCTCGCTGTTCATGGGCCTGTATGTCACCTCGATCATGGGCGGCGCAGCCATCGCCGCGTCCTTCGCCCCCCTGGTAATGAACCAGAGCGGCAGCTGGCGCCTGGCCCTGGCGATCTGGGCCGCCCTGGCCTTGCTGGCCCTGGTGTTCTGGTATGCCCAGCGGCGTTCCCTGCCCAGCCTGCCGGGCGCCAGCGGTGGCCGCGAGTCGTTCGCCGGTAATCGCCGGGCCTGGTTGCTCGCGGTGTTCTTCGGTCTCGGCACCGCCTCCTACACCTGCGTGCTGGCCTGGCTCGCGCCCTACTACGTGGAGAACGGCTGGAGCGAACAGAGCGCCGGCCTGCTGCTGGGCTTGCTCACCGCCATGGAGGTGATCTCCGGGCTCATCACCCCGGCCATCGCCAACCGCAGCCAGGATCGACGCCTGGTCCTGGTGGCGCTGTTGCTGTTGATCATCGCCGGCTTCTGCGGGCTGATCCTCAGCCCGCGGCACCTGAGCCTGCTCTGGCCCTGCCTGCTGGGACTGGGTATCGGCGGGTTGTTCCCCATGAGCCTGATCGTCTCCCTGGACCATCTGCACGACCCGCGCCGCGCCGGTGGCCTGACGGCCTTCGTGCAGGGTATCGGCTACCTGATCGCCGGGCTGTCGCCACTGCTGGCGGGCCTGATCCGCGACCAACTGGGCAGCTTCGAATGGGCCTGGTGGTCGCTGACCGCGGTGATGCTGCTGATGATCCTCATGGTGCTGCGCTTCGATCCCCGGCACTACGCCAGGCACATTCGTTGAGCCGCCTTGTACCCCGGCCCGGGAGGCCTGCATGAACCCTGTGAACTTCACCCAGGCCAACTTCGGCATGCTGCTCTGGGCGGCGTTGATCGCTGCCTCGTTCTTCGCCGCCGCCCAGGTCGGCCAAGCCATCGATCCGGTGCTGCTGACCGCCTTGCGCTTGCTGTTCTCGGCGCTGCTGTTCGTGCCCCTGCTGTGGCTCAAGGGCTTCTGCGTGCCGAACCTCTGGGGGCTGGCGGCCCACGGCCTGCTGGGCCTGTTGCTGGCGCTGTACTTCGGTTCGCTGTTCGAAGCCCTGCGCTACACCTCGGCGGTGAACACCGGGACCCTGTACACCCTGGTGCCGCTGCTGACCCTGTTGTTCGAAGGCTGGCTGCTGCCCGGCGACAGCCGCAGGCGCAGGCTGCTGCCGATGCTGACGGCCGCCGCCGGCGCACTGCTGCTGATCCTCAAGGGCGGCGCGCCAGGCCAATGGCCGTCGTGGTACGCGGTAGGGGTCTACGCCCTGGGTTGCCTGGCCATGGCCGCCTATCCGCCCCTGAGCCAGCGCTTCAAGGCTCGGGCCCTGCAAGGTCGAAGCCCGGCGGCCATGACTTTCTGGAACATGCTGTTCGGCTCGCTGTTCCTGTTCATCGCTTGCCTGGCCAGCGGCGGCTGGCGCAGTGCGGCGCAGCTCACCGGCCACGATCTGGCGTGGCTGCTGTACCTGGCGCTATTCGCCACCCTGGCGACCTTCTGGCTGCTGCACCGGGCCATTGGCGTCATCGCCCCGTCCACGGTGATTTCCTATGTCTATCTCAGCACGCTGTTCCTGACCCTGTTCCATTGGTCATGGCTGGGCCAGGTGCCGCGTCCCGGGGAAATGTTCGGCGCCCTGCTGGTGGCGCTGGGCATGTTCGGCCTGGTGCGCAGCAGCCGACCGCAGCCGGCCATGGCGGCCAATCCCCCCTGAAAACGGGACAGTTTCGCGGGCCTGAATGCCCAAGTCGTATTATCGGAAATTTATGTCCCGATGCTGTCCGCGAATCCCCGCCCCGGGCATTTAACTAGGACGATCGTTCCGCTAGCATCGACCCGGTTGCGCGCCACCGGCGCCAGGTGCCCAGCAGGATGTAACGGATGCTCATCAGCAATGTGCTCAGGAAACTCGACATGCAGGACCTCATGGTCTTCGTGGCCGTGTACGAGCAAAGCAGTGTCACCGGGGTTTCGGAAACCCTTTGCGTCAGCCAGTCGACCGTCAGCTACTGCCTGAAGAAACTGCGCAACGGCTTCCAGGACGAGCTGTTCATCCACACCCGCACCGGCATGCGTCCGACCTACAAGGCCACCAGCATGTACAGCCACGTGCTGAAGATCCTGGAGAGCATCAACCTGTGCCACGGCGCGATGCCGGCGTTCGATCCGACCCACCAGGCGGTAACCTTCAATCTCTGCGCTCCCGAATACTTCGAGCTGTTGATCCTGCCGCGCCTGCTCAAGGGCTTCGACTACGCCGACCTGCCGGTGACGGTCAACGTGCAGAAACTGGAAGCGGACATTCCCGCCGACGAGTTGCGCGACGGCAGCCTCGACCTGGTGATCTGCTTCGGCCCCAACTTCCACCGCAGCCACGCCGATCTCCAGTCCCAGGTGCTGTTGGAGGACGAACTGGTCTGTGTCTTCGACAAACGCGCGACGCCGCCCACGCAATCGCGTTTCAGCCTGCAGTCGTTCGTCGAGCGACGCCATGTGTTCCCCACGCCCTGGACATCCGACAGCAACATGGTGGATGGCTGGCTGGCCCGACAGGCCCAGAAACGCCAGATCGCCGCGCGCTCCAACAGCTACAGCGCAGCGCTGAAGATGATCACCGGCACCGACTTCATCCTCACCCTGCCCCGGCGCATCCAGGCCCTGCTGGCCAACGAGGCGGTGTTCAACCACTGCGAGGCGCCCGCCGGATTGCCGGGGTTCACCCTGGACATGCAATGGAGCCAGGCCAGTGACCAGGACAGTGCCCAGGCCTGGCTGCGCGAGCAGGTGGTCAAGGTCTGCGCCGAACCGGGCCTGCTCTAGGCGGTGCCCGCCGCAAGCCCGGCTTTGGGAAGGGTCAGAGACCGAGGGCGGCCTTGGTATAGGAGGCCCGGTCGATATCGATGAGTTCCACGCACAGCTGGATCTGCAGCTCTGCCGGCCAGGGCGCCAGGTCTTGCAGCACCACCAGCAGGCTTTCGGACAGCTGCTTCTTGATTTCCGGCGAACGGCCGCTGAGCAGCGCCAGCTTGACGTGGACGAAGGCGCGCTCGCCAAGGCCGGTGCCGACCCGGAACGTATCGACCTTCACCGCCCGGCTCTTGATATCGAACTCATCGGAGAACTGCCCGGACGCCACCAGCGCATGGTTCAAGCGCAGCAGCGCCTTGTCGGCATCCAGTTGCGGCAGGTTGGCGGTGTATTCCATATGCAGGTGCGGCATGGCAAAGCTCCCGGTCATTCAGGGAAAAGGGCGCTCAATACTACACAAGCGCCGAGGGCCTTGAATCATCCATTGGTGTCATTGCCTTGCCGCTGCGCGCTCGCGCAGGGCCAGGGTTTCCCAGGCCGCCACCAGCAGCATCACCAGGGTGGTCAGGCTGCCCAGCGCCAGGGCGGAAAACACTTGGCCCAAGGCCACCGGCAACAGCAGCGTCAGGCCGGCCAGCCCCGCCAGGTGCGACAGCGGCGGCCAGGGCCGGTCGTTCATCACCCACTTGAACAAGGCGCAACCGAGCAGGAACAACCAGGGCCCGCCGATGATCACCAGTATTCCCGCCTGGCGGGCGTGGTCCGGATGGACCAGCACCAGTTCGTCGGCCACCGCGCTGACGATGATCCCGGCGACGATCAGCAAGTGAATGTAGGTATAGGCGATCCGCGCCTGGCGCCCGGGGTCGGTGGAATGGGCGATGCGGTGATGGGCACGTTCGGCGCCACTGTCGAAGTACACCCACCACATGCCGATGCTACCCAGCACCGCGACGATGAAGCCCAGCAAGCCTTGGGCGGTGGTGGCCAATTCGGCGAAGGTCGCGCCGGTGACCAACAGCGATTCGCCCAGGGCGATGATCACGAACAGCGCGCAACGCTCGGCCATGTGGTTGCCTTCGATGTTCCAGTCCTCCAGGGTCGAGCGGCCCAGCCCCGGCACCCAGAAATACAGCGATGGCGCCAAGACCTCGATGCCCAGGGCCAGGGTCCAGCAGGCCAGGCGTCCCGGGCCCTGGAGCAGGCCGCCGGCGATCCAGAACACCCCGGAGAACATCAACCACAGCAGGATCCGCTGGAAGTTGCGGGTCATGTTCAGCGGCTCGCCACGCACCGCCCACAGTGAGTAGGCGGTACGTCCCACTTGCATGAACACATAGGCTGCGGCGAACAGCAGGCCACGGTCACCGAAAGCCTTGGGAATCGAGGACGACAGCAACAACCCGGCCACCATCAACACCAACAGCCCGAGGCGGATCGGCAGGGTCTGCGGGTCCAGCCAGTTGGTGATCCACGAGGTGAAGATCCACACCCACCACACCGCCACCATCAGCAACGCCACCTGCAGCGCGCCGGCCAGCGACAGGTGCGCCAGCAGCGCATGGGACAATTGGGTCACGGCGAACACGAACACCAGGTCGAAAAACAGCTCGACCATGCCCACCTTGCCGCTGTCATGACTGCCGCGACCACGCAGCAGGGAACGGGATCGAATCATGGACACTCTCCGCCGGTGGAGGATTGGCTCGGGGGTTTGTACTGAGCAAAGCAGGTGCCGCCGACAATGCCAGCCCGGCCCGGCGGGAACCACCGATCAGGTAGCCAGCGGCAGTGGCGTGCGCTCGCTCATGAAGGCTTCCAGGCGCGAACGCAGCCAGCGTTCGGCTGGGTCGGTGTCGACGTGGCTGAGCCAGACCATGGACAGGTCCAGGGTCGGGGTCTTGAACGGAAACGGTTCGCAGTACAGCTGCCCGGTGGTCGCCATGGCCTGGGCGGCGTAGTCCGGCAGGCTGGCGATCAGCTTGGTCCCGGCCAGCAGCGCCGGCAGCGAACTGTACTGCGGCACCGACAGCACCACTTGGCGGGTGCGGCCGATCTCCGCCAGCCACTCATCGGCGAAGCCGGCGACGTTGGCGGTGTGGGACACCAGAACATGGGGCCGCGAGCAGTATTCGTCGAGGCTCATCGGCGTGTCGCTGGCATCGGCCCGCAGCACGCTGGGGGTGATATGGCGCAGCAACTTGCGCTTGGCATTGGCCGGCAGGCCGCGGGTCTGGCTGATACCGACGGTGATATCGCCGGAGGCCAGCAGGTCGGGAATCCGCCAGTAGTCCACGTGCTGGACCACGACCACCACCTGCGGCGCCTCCTGGCGCAAGGCCCGCAGCAAGGGCGGCAACAGGCCGAACTCGACGTCATCGGACAGGCCGATGCGAAAGGTCATGGTGCTGCTGGCGGGATCGAAATCGTGGGTCAGGCTCAGGGCCGAGGACAGGGCGTCCAGAGCCGGCGACAGGTGCTGGATCAACTGCTCGGCACGGGCGGTGGGCTCCATCCGATGGCCGACGCGAATGAACAGCGGATCGTTGAACATCGCCCGCAGCCGGTTGAGCGCGGAGCTGATGGTGGGCTGGCCGAGAAACAGCTTCTCCGCCACCCGGGTCACGTTGCGTTCGAGCATCAGCGCCTCGAATACCACCATCAGGTTGATGTCAGCCTTGCGCAGTTCATTGCGATTCATCGGCGATGTTCCATGGCCCAGTCGGCGCCCAGTGTAGAAAGGCCCGGGGGCTGGCGTCCAGGCGGATGTCGCGGCTGGGCATGGTGCGGTTTTTCCAGGCCCTGGGGTTTCGTATAAGATATCCGCACCCTCAACCGCCTTCGGTAACCTCCGTGCCACTTCCCTTCAACAAAGCGCCGAACCTGGGCGTGACGCCCTCGACCTCGGAAATCATTGCCAAGCACCTGCGTGAAGCGATCATCTGCGGCCAGCTGGCCGAAGGCGAACCCGTTCGCCAGGACGATATCGCCCAGGCGTTCAACGTCAGCAAGATCCCGGTTCGCGAAGCGCTCAAGCGCCTGGAAGCCGAAGGGCTGGTGGACTTCCATCGCAATCGCGGTGCCCTGGTCACCCGGATCTCCGAACCCGAGCTGGCGCAGATGTTCGAGGTGCGGGTGCTGCTGGAGGTCAAGGCAATCCGCCTGGCCGTGCCGAACATGACCGAGGAGACCTTCGCCAGGGCCGAGGCCATCTGCGCCGAATTCGTCGGCGAAAACGATATCGGGCGTTGGGCCGAGCTCAACTGGGAGCTGCATGCCTGCCTCTATGAGCCGGCCCAGCGGCCCTTCCTGGTCAACCTCATTCGCTCGATCCACGACAAGATCGAGCGCTACCTGCGCATGCAGATGAGCCTCTCGGCGGGCAAGGACCGGGCCGACCACGAGCACAAGGATATCGTCGCCGCCTGCCGCGCGCGGGATGTCGAACTCGCCGCCCGGTTGATCGAGACCCATATCAACGGGGTGTGCCAGAGCCTGTACGAACACCTGCCACACTGAATGCTCCTTTGCGT